>DASCNF010000030.1:0-13000 GCA_036011345.1 Rhodospirillales bacterium
CCTGTACATGGATGAGGAGCGCATCACCCGCGGCCCCGGCCTGCCGGAACTGGTGGCGCGCATGGGCCAGTTGATCCAAGCCCTGGTCGCCGTCGATGGGGCGGCACTGGCTCCTTCATGACCCCAGTGCCAGGAGGCGGTGGTACCATCGTGCGTGACGCCACCGACGACGACCTGGAGGCCATCCAGGCCATCTACGCGCACTACGTGCTTAGAGAGCCTTCCAGTTTCGAGGAAGTGGTACCGGATACCGCCGAGATGGGCCGTCGGCGTGCCGAGATCGTGAGGCGCCAGCTGCCCTATATCGTGGCTGAGGTGGACGGCGCGGCGCGCGGGTTTGCCTACGCCGCGCCCTATCGGACGCGTTCCGCTTACCGCTATATGATCGAGGACTCCATCTACGTAGCCCCCGAAGCCCAGGGCGACGGCCTGGGGCGCCTGTTGCTGCATGAGTTGATCGAGCGCTGCACGGCGCTGGGCTATCGGCAGATGGTCGCGGTGATCGGCGATTCGGCGAACACCGCGTCCATAAACTTGCACGGCAAATGCGGATTCCGCCCGGTCGGCGTCCTTACCTCGGCCGGGTTCAAGCTCGGCCGTTGGACCGATTCGGTGATCATGCAACGCCCGCTGGGCGATGCCGACACCACTCTACCCCCGACTTGAGGCGCGCCGTGCGCCAAACAAAAATCCAAAATCCGGGCCGCGTCTTGCTCGGCCAGGGATTGCTTCGCGAATAAAAAACGGACCGCGTCTTACGCAGCCCGAGTCTTGGGAGGAAACGTCTAAGAACAGCGGCGGCCGGGGGAATGGCCCGGGGAGGGCCGCGAGCCGCATGCTGCAATGAATCACGTGGGGTGAGGGAGACGTGATTTCAAGGCTATCCAGCGCCAAGCCCCGAGAATTTCTGCCGTCGTTTCCAGGTACTTGGCACGGCCCCTGCAAAGTCTCTCCGTGGGACATGAGTTTACGGGAAGTGATGGGAAGTCCAGGTGTGATGCCCCGATTGTGGAGAATAGGCTTATGGTTTTTGGCGACGGCCTTGGCCGGGCCGTCGACCGCTTGGGCCAATGCCACACAAGCATTTGAAAAACAAAGAAATCTTTGCGCCCAGGCAACCTCGCGCACAGAACGCGTCGAGGGCGTTCCCAGCCATCTCCTGGGCGCCATATCGCTGGCCGAGACGGGGCGGTGGAACGAAAAGCGCCAGACAAGTTTTGCCTAGCCATGGACCGTTACCTCCGGTGGAGAAGGCCGTTACTACGCCACCAAGGCCGAGGCCGTAGCCGAGGTGCGCAGGCTTTCGGCGCGCGGCGTGCGCAACATCGACGTCGGTTGCATGCAGGTAAACCTACTTTACCACAAGGACGCTTTCGCCACCCTCGAGGAGGCTTTCGAGCCGGCCAGCAACGCCGCCTACGCGGCTCGCTTCCTCAAGGACTTGTATGCGACGTCGGGCTCGTGGTCGGCGGCTGCGGGCTTCTAGCATTCACGAAAACCCGCCAACAACCGCTCCTACAAACTGAAGGTTATCAGGCTGTGGAACGAGGTGCACCGCGCCGCCGCCGGCCACCTTTGATCACGCGCGCACAGCGAAGTTGACGGCGGGCTTCGAGGCGGCGCGCGCCGCCCCGCGCACCACCCGGCGCGTCACCGACCGGGGCCAGGTACGCCTGCGCCAGATGGATGCGTGGCGCGAGAAGCGCGTGCGCTCGATGGATTATACCCACCTCGCGGTCATGCGCCGCGCCGAGGCAAAACTGATGCGCCGGAAAGAGCTGTACCGGCGGGCCGAGGCGGCGGAGAAGTGTGCCGCGACCCTCCACGGCCCGTGCCGGCCGCTGCGGCGCCAAAGCGCTTACTGAGCGATCGCCACCACCACCACTATCACCGATGAAAGGGCGGCGGTAAGCGGCTTACTTGGTGCGCCCGGCCGCCGTCGTCCGCTTGAGCTTTTGTAAGTGCTCTTGACGGTTTTCTTCAAGGCCCCCTCGCCCTTACAATGATCGTCCGAGTTCCCTTTTTGGCGGCGGTATCGGTGGGAGGCTAGTTTCATGACCAACGGCGGATTTCCTGACATCTTTCCGGGATTGCCCTCCATCCGGGGCCAGCGTTTGGTCGACGTCGGATGCGGCGAGGGCGTGCAACTCAGGCTCTTTGCCGGCGAGGGGGCGCATGCCGTCGGCCTCGACTGCAGCGCCGAGATGATCGAGTTGGCCCGGGCCGGGGAACAGGTGGCGGACGAGACCTACGTCGAGGGTTATGCCGAGGACGTGCCTTTCGAGGACGGCGAGTTCGACGTCGTCGTCTTCTATAACAGTCTGCACCACGTGCAGGTGGACAAGCAGGCGACGGCGTTGGCGGAAGCGGCGCGGGTGGCGCGGTCGGGCGGGCTCGTCTATCTTTCCGAGCCCCTGACCCGTGGACCGCACTACGAACTCATCAAGCCCGTCGACGACGAGAGCTACGTGCGCGGCCGCGCCTACGAGGCGATCATGAAATCGGCGCAAGCCGATCTCGAGCAGGAGGACGAACTGACCTACGACCGGATCGCGCAGTACCCGGATTACGAGGCCTTCCGCGACCGCCTCATCCGCATCCTTCCCGACACCCGCGCCGTCTTCGCCGAAATGGACGCCGATCTGCGTGCCACCTTCGAGCGCCTGGGCAACAAGCGTGCGGACGGTTACGAGTTCGTGCAGCCCAACCGCGTCAACCTGTTGCGCCGGCGCTAGCTCAGAATTTCACCGCCTGACCCGGTTCCACGTCGAGCACCTTGATCGACGAATTGCCGAGGGCCGCCTTGAGTTCGGCCGGCGTTCCCTTGAGCGGCGGAAAGGTGCCGTAGTGGGTGGGAATCACCTGCTTCGGCTTGACCAGTTTGTCCATGGCGTAGGCGGCGCCTTGGGGGTCCATGGTGAAATGGCCGCCGATGGCGACCAGCGCCAGATCGGGCGCGTAAAACGTGTTGATCAGGGCCATGTCGTCGAACACCCCGGTGTCACCCGAGTGATGGATCTTGAAGCCGTTCTCGAGCTCGACAACGGGCGCAGGCTTTCGGAATCGGGCGGCATCCTGTTCTATCTGTCCGAGGGCACGCCCTTTCTGCCCGACGACCGGTTGGCGCGTGCGGAGGTTCTGCAATGGATGTTCTTCGAGCAATACAGCCACGAGCCATACGTCGCCGTGGCGCGTTTCTGGCTGCACCACCTCGAAATGATCGAGGAGCGTGAGAAGGTGCTCCCCGAGAAGCACGTGCGCGGCCATGCGGCGCTCGGCGTCATGGAAAGGCATTTGGACCAACACGACTATTTCGCCGCCGGCCGCTACACCGTTGCCGACGAGGGTGGCTTCGACCAAGCTCGTTACCCGGCCCTCGACGCTTGGCTCGGGCGCGTCGTCACCCACCCCGGCCATATCCCGATAGATCAGGGCTAGGGACGCCGGGACTCGCCTCCTTCACGGGCTTTTGTTCCGTCAATGGTGCCGCTTACGTTATAACCGGGGCATGGGAAACGAGGTTCGGTTCCGGAGAAGCTCGGTGGTGGCGCTGGCCGCCCTCGCCGTGTTCGGCGTTCTGGTGCTGGCATGGCCGGCGATGACGGCCGAGGAGGTCACGGGCACCGCCAAGGTGGTCGACGGCGACACCCTCGAGGTGGCGGGACGGCGCTTCAACCTCTATGGGGCGGATGCACCGGAGCTCGGCCAGACCTGCCGGTGGCCGAACAAGACCATCCCCTGCGGCGACGTTTCCCGCACTGCGCTCATGGACCTGGTGGTCGGCGTCAAGGTGATCTGCAAGCCCCAGTGGAAGGACCCCGACGGCGGTTGGCTTGCCTACTGCTTTGCCGACGGCTTCGACCTCGGCGAGAACATGGTGCACGCCGGCTGGGCGCTCACGGCGCGCCGTTATTGCAGCCACTACTCGGCGACCGAGGAGCGTGCCAAGGCCGCCAAGCGCGGCCTGTGGAAGGGCGAATTCACCGCGCCCTGGGACTGGCGCGCCAGCAGGAAACAGTGAACATGGACGAGACGGGCCACAACGACGCCAAGGAGATATTCTTCGTCGCCGATCCCATGTGCTCGTGGTGCTGGGGGTTCTCGCCGGTCATTACCGCCATCGATGAGACCGGCCGCGGCCGCGCCAAGATCACCCTCGTCGTCGGCGGGCTCCGCCCCGGCACCACCGAGGCCATGGACGAAGGCATGAAGGCCACCATCCGCCACCACTGGGAGGAGGTGGGCCGGGCCAGCGACCAGCCGTTCTCGTTCGAGTTCTTCGAGCGCCAGGGCTTCGTCTACGACACCGAGCCGGCGTGCCGCGCCGCGGTGACCGTACGCCGGCTTGCGCCGGAGGCGACGCTGCCCTATTTTGCGACCCTGCACCGCGCCTTCTACGTGGATGGCGAGGACACCACGGACCCGGCGACGCTGGGCCGCCTCGCTGAGGAGTTCGGCGTCGACAGGAAAGCCTTCGCCGAGGAATTTGCCTCTGACGACATGAAGCGGGCGACGCTTGAGGACTTCCAATTCTCCCGGCGCCTTGGCGTCACCGGCTTCCCGACGGTGGTGGTCAACGACCACCGGGGCTACGCCTACCTCTCCATGGGCTTTCGTTCGTTCGAGGCGCTGCAGCCCCATCTTGAGACCTGGCTCAATTCCTGAGAGGCGGCGCCGCGGCGATTGAGCCGGCGCGCCGGCGCGCGTAGTCTGCCGCCATGATCCCCGTCACTCCCACCATAGCCCTCGACGAGGCCGAGATCGAGGAGCGTTTCATCCGAGCCGGCGGCCCTGGCGGCCAGAACGTCAACAAGGTGTCGTCGGCGGTACAACTGCGCTTCGACGCGGCGCGCTCGAAGGAGTTGCCCGACGACGTGCGGGCGCGCCTCAAGCGTCTGGCCGGCCGCCGTATGACCCGCGACGGCGTCGTCGTCATCGAGGCGCAGCGCTACCGCACCCAGGACTCGAACCGCCGCGACGCCCTAGCCCGCCTAGTGCGGCTTGTCCAGAGGGCCGCCGAGCCACCGGTGCCGCGCAAGAAAACACGGCTCTCGCCGGCCCAGCGCCGGCGCCGCCTCGAGGCCAAGCGCCGCCGTGCCGCCCTCAAGCGCGCCCGTGGCCCGGTTTCGGACGCCGAGAGCTAGCGTGCTGGAAGCGCGCCCATGATCCGCCTCGGCGTTCTCGAGCAGTCCCCGGTGCGCAGCGGCTCGACGCCGGGCGAAGCCGACGCCGAGACCTTCCGCCTCGCCCGGGCCACCTCGCCCAGGCCGCCGAGCGCCTCGGCTACGGCCGCTACTGGCTAGCCGAGCACCACGGCTCGGACGGTTTGGCGGGCTCGGCGCCGGAAATCCTGGTGACTCGGGTCGCCCCCGATTGACCCCGCCCCGGGGCACGCGCTATGCAAAAGTGCGCGGAAAAGGAGGACGAGGACACCATAGACGCGTTGCAGGCTTTGACCACCCGGCGCTCGGCGAGCAAGCTGGGCGATCCCGAACCGCCGCCCGAGGTCCTCGAGGCGTGCCTCGAGGCGGCCATCCGCGCCCCTGATCACGGGCGGCTGCGCTCTTGGTGCTTCATTCTCATCCGGAGAGAGGGGCGCCAGCGCCTCGGCGAGGTGATGGCCGAGGCCTTCGCCGCCCGCGCCAAGCTCTTGCGCGCGCCGCCGATCACCGTCGCCGTCGCCAAGGTCGAGCCCGAGCACGAAAAGATGCCCGAGATCGAGCAGGTCCTGGCCGCCGGCGCCGCCGCCTAGAATTTCCTCGTCTCCCTTCATGCCCAGGGCTTCGGCGGCATGTGGCGCACCGGCCCGCCGGCCTGCGACGCCACGGTCAAGGCGGCGCTCGGTCTCAGCTCCCACGACCACATCATAGGCTTCCTCTATGCCGGCACCATGGAGGTCGGGCCGGGGCCGGCCGAGGCGCATGAGCTCGACGACTACGTCAGCGACTGGGCTTGAGCGGGCAGGGGGGCGCCGTTCCCCTTAACGCTTCTCCGGCATCACACGCTCCAGGGCCGCCCAGTGGTCGTCGTCGACCCAGAGCTCGGTGAAGAGTTCGGTCTCCAGCGCTGCCAACTCGTCGCGCCCGATGCCGCGCCGGCGCGCCCGCGCCATTTTCTTGAATGCACGAAGCACCGGGCGGGTCAGCGCCACCATGGGTTCCAGGAACTCGCCGGTGAGGTCCTTCATGGCCTGGCCTGGCGACCCGACGGCATCGGCGAGCCCCATGGCTAGGGCTTCGGCGCCGTCCACGTACTCGGTGTGCGACATGAGCCTGTGCGCCCGCACCGGCCCGACCACGTCCATGAGGTCGATGCCACCGCCCCAGCCGGAGCCGATCGCGATGCGCCCCTGCACGAAGCCGAAGCGCGCCCCCGCCGCCGTCACGCGGAAGTCGCAGGCCAGGGCCAGTTCCGTGCCGCCGCCCAGCGCATCGCCGTTGAGCGCCGCCACCACCGGAACCGGGAAATCGCGCACGGCGTCGAAGTGGGCCCGCGTTTCGAGGGAGAAGGCGCGCGCCTCGGCGGCTGTCTTCATGGCGCGTAGCTCGTGGAGGTCGCCGCCAGCGGCGAAGTACATGTCGCCGGCGCCGATGATCACGGCGGCCTTGAGGCCGTCGTCCGTGGCGTGCGCCGAGAAGGCCTCGCCGATGGCGCCGAGCACGGCGCGGTTCAAGGCGTTGTGCTTTTCGGGGCGGTTGACGGTGAGCCACAGCACCTCGCCCCGACGTTCGGCCAGTAGTACGGAAGAAGGCGTGCTTTTCTCGGGATCGTCTTTCATGGCCGGGGATCAGGGTCGTTGCCAGAGCGGGTGAAAGAGGGGCGGGCGAAGGAAGCGCCGCACGATTTGTTTAATGGCACCGCGATTCGTTAATATGATGCTGGTCCGCGCGCGCGTTTGAGTCAAGGAAGCCGGGGGGAAGGCGTGTCTGACGAAATCGCTTACATGACGGCGCTGGAGGTCCGCGGCGCCATCGCTGCCAAGGAGCTGTCGCCGGTGGAGGTCGCCGAGGCGACGCTCGCCCATGCCGCCGGCCTCGAGCCCAAGCTCAACGCGTTTACCGAGATGACGCCGGAGGTGGCGCTGGCCGCCGCCCGCCAGGCCGAAAAAAAGCTGATGGCGGGCGAGGCGACGGGGCTCCTGGAGGGCGTCCCGGTCTCGGTCAAAGAGCTGGTCCCCATGAAGGACGTCAAGTGGACCATGGGCTCGCGGGTGATGGCCGACAACGTCGCCGACTTCGACGCGCCGTCGGTGCGCCGTCTCCGCGAACACGGCGCCGTCATCATCGGCAAGACGACGACTAGCGAGTTCGGCTGCAAGGCGGTGGGCGACAGCCCGCTGCACGGCATCACCCACAACCCCTGGAAGCTGGGCAAGACACCGGGTGGCTCGTCGGCGGGGGGCGCCGCCAGCGTCGCCGCCGGCACCACGCCGCTGGCGCTCGGCACGGACGGCGGCGGCTCCATCCGCATTCCCGCCTCGTTCTGCGGTTTGGTTGGCGTCAAGGCGCAGTTCGCCCGCGTCCCCACCTACCCGGTGAGCGCCACCATGACGCTGTCGCACCAGTGCCCGATGGCGCGCACCGTCCGTGACGCCGCCCTCATGCTCACGGCGTTGGCCGGCCACGACCGCCAGGACCCCTTCTCGGTGGCCGAGCTGGTGCCCGATTTCCTGGGCGCCTGCGAGGCAAGCGTGGCCGGCATGAAGATCGCCTGGAGCCCGACGCTGGGCTACGCCCGTCCCTTGCCCGAGGTGGTGGAAATCTGCGAGGGCGTGGCCAAGGCCTTCGAGGATATGGGGTGCGCCGTCGAGCAGGTGGAGACGGTCATGGACGACCCCGTCGACATCTGGAACGCCGAGTTCTACGCCGGCGTCGGTACCCGCCTCAAGGAGACCATGGAGAAGACTCCCGAACTCCTGGATCCCACCGTACTCGCGATGCTGAAAGACTCGCTCGACATGAATATCGAGGACTACATCGCCAATGCGTTCCGGCGCTACGAATTCCGCGAGGCGACGCGCCTCTTCTTCGAGGATTACGACCTCCTGCTGTCGCCGGCCCTTCCCGTGCCCGCCCTTGACGCCGGCACCGACATGCCGACGGGGTTTCCGGACGACCGCAACGCGGTGTCGTGGACCTATTACACCTATCCCTTCAACCTGAGCGGACAGCCGGCGGCGTCGGTCCCGGCCGGGTTCGCGGCCGACGGCCTGCCGGTGGGCCTGCAAATGGTCTCGAAAATCAACCGCGAGGTCGATATATTCCGCGCGGCGGCGGCGCTGGAAGAGGCGCGGCCGTGGGCCGACGCCCGCCCGCCTCTGGCCTGAATGCCCACCCGCGCCAGCGAATAACTGCCCGCGCCAACGAATAACCTTAAGGAGTCCGCCCATGTTCACCACCCGCCCGGAACTTTCCGGCACCTTTGGCGCCGTCGCCTCCACCCATTGGCTGGCCTCGGCGTCGGGCATGGCCATGCTGGAAGCCGGGGGAAACGCCTTCGACGCGGTGGTCGCCGCCGGCCTCGTGTTGCAGGTGGCGGAGCCCCATCTCAACGGTCCGGGCGGAGACCTGCCGATGATCTACCACCGCGCCGACAGGGCTGAGACCAAGGTGGTGTGCGCCCAGGGAACGGCTCCGGCCGGCGCCACCATCGCCCACTACCGGGACCTCGGCCTCGACTTGGTGCCGGCGTCGGGACTTCTCGCCACCGTGGTGCCGGGCGCCTTCGACGGCTGGATGGTCATGCTGCGCGACCACGGCACCATGCGCCTGGAGGACGTGTTCGAACGCGCCATCCACTACGCCGAGACCGGCATCCCGGTGGTCGAGCGCATGCACGAGACCATCGCCGTGGTGCGCGATCTGTTCATGGACGAGTGGACGACGTCGGCCGATCTCTATCTGCGCGGCGGCGCCGTACCCGCCATCGGCTCGTATCACGTCAACAAGACCCTGGCGGCGACGTGGCGGCGCCTGCTCGCCGAGGCTAAGGCCGGCGGTGGTGGTGGGCGCGAGGGCGAGATCGAGGCGGTGCGCCGGGCGTGGTACGAGGGCTTCGTCGCCGAGGAGATCGACCGCTACTGCCGAGATACCGAGATCATGGACACCAGCGGGCGGCGCCATCGGGGCGTGCTGAGCGGTGCCGACATGGCGGCATGGCGGGCCACCTATGAGAACCCAGTGCGCTACGACTACGGCGATTACACGGTGTGTAAGGGCGGGCCGTGGTCGCAGGGGCCGGTGTTTTTGCAGCAGCTCGCCCTGCTCGCGGGCTTCGACTTGGCGGCCATGGACCCGCTGGGACCTGAGTTTGTCCACACCGTGGTCGAGTGCGCCAAGCTCGCCTTCGCCGACCGCGAGGCTTTCTACGGGGACCCGGATTTCGTCGACGTGCCCATGGAGTTTCTGCTGTCGGACGACTACAACGCGGCGCGGCGCAAGCTCATCGGCGCCGAAGCGTCCATGGAAGTCCGCCCCGGCACGATCGAAGGTTATGGTGGCGCCGTCGACGACGAGGCGGCCGATCGGGTGGCGTTGAAGGGGGCGCCCGGCGCCATAGGCTACGGCGAACCGACGGTAAGCGGGGATGGCGCGGCGCGCGGTGACACCTGTCACGTCGACGTCATCGACAAAGACGGCAACATGGTCTCGGCGACGCCGTCGGGGGGCTGGCTGCAAAGTTCGCCGGTGATCCCCGAACTCGGTTTTTGCCTGAATTCCCGGGGCCAGATGTTCTGGTTGAAGGAAGGGTTGCCGGCTAGTCTGGAGCCCGGCAAGCGGCCGCGCTCGACGCTTTCGGTGAACCTTTGCATGTGCGGCGACGAGCCCTACATGGTGTTTGGCACGCCGGGCGGCGACCAGCAGGACCAGTGGTCACTGTCGTTCTTCCTGCGTCACGTGCACCATGGCATGAACCTTCAAGAGTCCATCGACGCGCCGCAGTGGCAGAACATGCACTTCCTGAGTTCGTTCTGGCCGCGCTCCATCGACACCGGCGTGCTAAATCTGGAAGACCGCTTCGCCGCCGCTACCATCGACGATCTCAAGCGGCGCGGCCACCGGGCGAGCCAGGCGGATGGCTGGTCGTTCGGGCGCATATCGGCGGTCTCCCGGGTCGGCGGCATCATCCGTGCCGCCGCTAACCCGCGTCACATGCAGGGCTACGCGGTGGGGCGCTGAGACGACGATGCCTAGCCGAAATAACCGAGCAGGCTCCACCACAGGTAGTTCAGCGGCATCAGCACGACCATCGTCACCGCGGCGATGGCCAAGGCCAGGCGGGCGGCGGCCTTGACACCGACGCCGCTGAGTTGGCAGGCCATGATGACCGGCGGCACCTGGTAGGGAAAAATAATTGTCGAATAGCCCACCACCTGAGTCATAAGCACGGAGAACAGCGACATGTCGGCGGCCGCCGACATATCGGCGGCGAGCGGCGTGATCACGGCGGGAACAGCAGGGGTCGTAGCGGCGACGCCGGTGATGATCGACAGGCCTACCAGGGAGAGGAAGTTCCCGAAATCGGCACCCGCCTCGATGGGCAGCACCCCCAGAATATAGCGGCCGAGCACCTCGCCTATCCCGGTGTCCACCAGCATCGGCCCGATGCTGATGATCCCCGCCACGTAGAAGACGGTGGCGAAGTTCATGTCCTTGTTGAACGATGACGGTGGGATCAGCCCGACGCCGGGCAGCAGGCAGAAAAGTCCGGCGCCGAGCGACACCCAGGCCGGCGATATGCCGTGCGCAAAATCGGTCATCCAAAGGGCCAGGGTAATCGCCAGGATGATCGCCATCTTGCGCGCTTGAGGGCTCAGGGGCGCCGGCACCGGTTGTTCCGTCAAGGGCCACAGCTTGTCGGGGAACATGACCAGGACCAGCACCACGATAAGGGCCGCCTTGAGCACGCCGAGGACTGGGAAGTGGAGGAAGAAGTAGGTCCCGTAGGTGAAGGAGACGTCGTAAAGGGTCTCTGCCGCGCCGACCATGACTAGGTTGGGGACGTGGGCCGGCAGGATGCCGGCCGCCGGCATCCATGTGGCCATGGCCATGGCCAGTATTAACCCTGCGCGGCCGTTGGAACCCTCCCCGAAGCCGAAGCGGTTGGCGAGGGCGGTGATGATCGGCGCCATGATGACGATGCGGCTCATGGTGGATGGCAAGAGAAAGGCCATGGTGACGGCGAGCACGACGACACCGGTGATCAGGGTTGCGTAGGACTTCGTGAAGCGGCCGGTGATGCTCTGGGCCAAGTACTCGCCGAGGCCAGAGCACTGCACACCAACACCGATGATAAGGCCGCTGAAGACCAGCCAAAACGCCGTCGACTGGAAGCCCGAGAAGACGACGTTGGCAGGCACCACCGCGAACAGCATGGCGACCAGGAAATAGGCGAAGGCGGTGAGAAACTCGGGGATGATCCGGCTGGCGTACAGGCCGATGGCGAAGACGGTAAGCGCCGCTCCTTGCATAGCGCGTCCGTCGACCCCCTCTGGCGGGGGAAGAACGACCAGGGCCACGGACGCCGCCAGGGTCAAGCCCGCGACGAGGCGCGGTACCTGGAGGGAACTCGCTTGATCGGCCATTAGTGGGGTTTCTCGGAGTGGAGGTGCCGGGGGCTATACAGCCGGTTCCGAAAGGCGCGTTTTCAGGGTTTTGTCGAGGCGGTACTCGCCGTAGATCAGGGCCTCGAATTTGGGAGGATTGCTGGGACCTTGGCAGGTGTCGACGCATTTTATCTCGGCATCGTAGTTGGGCGCGTGGAAAAAGGCGATGGATAGGCGCTCGCGGTCGGCGAATTGGCGCGGCGGATTGACCACGCGGTGCAGGGTCGACACCCAGCGGTCGTTGGTCCATCGCGCCATGAGATCGCCGAGGTTGAGGACGAAGGACCCCGGCGCCGGATGAATATCGGTCCACTCCCCTTTTCGGTTGACCACCTGTAGGCCGCCGGGCGTGTCTTCCCCATAAAGGATGGTCAAGGACCCGTAATCGGTGTGGGCGCCGGCGCGCAGCTGTCCGGGCAGGGGCGGCTCGATTTGGGCGGGGTATTTGTTGAAACGGATATGGCTGATGCTGTCGGCGATCTTGTCGTCAAAGAAGTCTTCGCGCAAGTTGAGGGCGAGGGCGAAGATGCGCATGATTTGGCTGCCAAGCGCGCGCAGCCGGCGGTAATAATCCTCGAAGACGGCCCGCATCTCGGCTGGCCGCGCTGGCCACAGGTTGGGGGCGAAGTAGACCCGCGCCATTCCTTCGGTGTGGTAAGGGTCGTCGGGAACGTCGACCGGTCCCATGCCGAACGTTTCCTGCAGATCGGGCGGAGAAGGATTACCCAGGGACGCCGACAGCGACTGATTGGCCAGGGTATCGTAGCCCCGTGTAATTTCCGGCGCCGGGCGCCCGATCTTCAACTTTTCCTCGACGGCGAGGGCAAAGAACTCATAGGCGACGCCGCGCACCCGTTCGATAAGTTGCTCCGGCACCCCGTGGCCCTGGATGTTGACGAACCCGATGGTCTCGCAGGCGTGCCCGACCTCGGCCGCCACTCTTTTTTTGTCCTCGGACCCACCCAACAGGAACGGCGATATATCGATCACGGAAACGTCGTCGGTGCTCATGGCTCGCTCTCCGGGCTTGCTCCCCAAGCGCTATTCTGTGCTTCCCTCCACGACGTTGCAACCGGGCGATGACGGGTTCGTGGAAAACAAACTCGGCCGCGCGGTGCGGCCGGGAAAGTTTTTCCAAGGTGGCCAAGGGGAGGCCAAACTATTTCTTACGGTAGATCACCCACTCGCCATCCTCGCCGGTGAAGGCGCCGAGGCTCTTTTCCGTCCCGTCAGGCGTGCCCATCAGCGGTTTGCTTCCGCCCCTGGGGAATGGCGCTCAATCCAGTGGTGGGCGATATCGGCGCGCCGGCATATCCACACCCGGTCGTGCCCCTGCACGTGGTCCAGGAAGCGCGCCAACGCCGCCATCCGGCCCGGCCGCCCGGCTAATCGGCA
>DASCNF010000031.1:0-4299 GCA_036011345.1 Rhodospirillales bacterium
TCACGGCCCTGGATGCGGGCCCGCCCCGGCTGTTGCTGGGCTTCCGCCAGGGCCGGCAGCGGGGCGAAAAGCAGGGCGGCGCCGAGAGTTGTCAAAATGGTGCGGAACACGGGCATCACCATGGGCTCAATTCATTAACTACGCGTTACCGGAAACATGCCGGAACCGTCGCATGGGGCCATCATGATAGCAAATCGGCCACTTCCTCGGCGATAGCCAATGATGAGGTCAGGCCCGGCGATTCGATCCCGTACAGGTTGACCAGGCCTTCGACGCCGTGCTCCCGGGGGCCTTGGATGATGAAGTCGGCGGACTCGCCGGGGGGGCGCGTGCGCGGGCGGACGCCCGCGTAATCTGGGTGCAGCGCGCCGTCCGTGAGCCCCGGCCAATAGCGGCGGACGGCTTCGTAGAAGGACGGCGCGCGGCCCGCGTCCACGTCGTGGTTCGCCTCGGCGACGGGTTCCACGTCGGGGCCGAAGCGGGCTTGCCCCGCCATGTCCAGGGTCAGGTGGATGCCCAGTCCCGCCGCTCCCGGCACTGGATAGACAAGACGCCGGAACGGCGCCGTGCCGCTAAGGGAGAAATAGTTGCCCTTGATCAGATAGAGGGGCGGGATGGTTGGCGCCGGCACGCTTTCGAGGGTGGCGGCCAGTTGCTGGGCACGGATGCCGGTGCTGTTGACCAGGGTGCGGCACGCTAGGGACATCGGTTCGGCGCCGCCCACCTCGACGGTCATGCGGCCATTTGCGGCCCGCCCGCCCTTGAGCGGGCTGTTCAGGGAGACGACGGCGCCCCGGGACTCGGCGTCGCCTTGCAGGCTCAGCATGTAGGCGTGGCTGTCGACGATGCCGGTCGAAGGCGAAAGCAGCGCCGCGCGCGCCTTAAGTGCCGGCTCGAGGGCGCGTGCCGCACCCCTGTCTAGCCACTCCAGGTCGTCGACGCCGTTGGCCGCGGCGCGGACCTGCAACGCCTCGAGGGCGGCAAGCTCCGCCGCCTCGGTGGCAACCAGGAGCTTGCCGCAGCGCCGATGCGCGATGCCGCGTTCGGCGCAGTAGGCGTAAAGCATGTCGCGGCCCTTGACGCAAAGGCGCGCCTTGAGGCTGTCCTTGTCGTAATAGATGCCGGCGTGGATGACCTCGCTGTTGCGCGAGCTCATGACCGTGCCGATGGCCTCGGCTGCTTCCAGCACGACGACCTCGCGGCCGGCCAAGGACAGCGCCCGGGCCACGGCGAGCCCGATCACTCCCGCCCCGATCACCAAGCAGTCCGTGCTCTCCGCCATCCACCGCCCGCCCTTCCGCACACCCTGGACCACTTAAAGGGGGCCAACCAACTCCCTTACGGCCTGAAATCAGTTGGTTCAAGGCATCACATGTTTGGATTATGACCGCATCGACGGCTTTCGGCAAAGGTGCGGGGTGGTTGGGCTTTCTATCGTGGTCTTGAAGACTTTCTAGGCTTTGTGCCCGAAAGTCGGGTTGTGGCTATACCCGGAATTGACGAGTGCTCCGCCGGAGGCCCGATTTCAGGCGCTTGGCGGGCGTCGGTAGGCCAAGCTGTCATCCAATTACGGAGTTATTCTAGAGAACATGTCCTAACCCTCGGCGTCGGCGAGCAGGCGGCGCACGAAGTCGGCGGCCTGGCGGCCCTTCAGCGCCCGGCGCCACAGGGCTGCGGCGACCTCTTCGTGCAGGCTGAGGGCCTCGGCGGCCGAGGTGATCATGGCGACGCCGACGCGCACGTTGGGTTGCTCGCCTAGGCGGAAGGGGCTGACGGCGACGAACGAGCGCTCGCCTTGGCGGAATATCTGGAAGCTAGTGTTGGGCAGGGTGTCCTCGACTACGCCGATCTGCACGCCGATCGGCTCGTCCGACATGCGGCCGATGATATGGACCGCCTCGCGCCGCGCCATGGCGCGGCGTTCAGCCCGTTGCGCTTGGCCCAGGGTACGGGCGCCGAGGAGTCCGTGGGCGAGGAAGCGCTCCAGCTCTCCGGCGGCGATGAGGCTGAGTAGACTGGGGCGGCGTTGCCGGTAGGCTTCCTTGCGCTGGCGCAGCACGCCCATGAGCTCATCGACCTGGGCATGGGCCTTGGTGGCGTCTTCGATGTCCTCGGGGATGCTCTCCTTCAGTACCTGGGCCAGGGTTTCGTCGTACTCATCCGAGGTCAACAGGTATGAGATGGGACCGAAGAGCACGATGATGTGTTCGGCATTTTCCTCGATCTGGCGCATGCGCTCGAAGAAGCTGAGGGCGCTCGTCGCATATTCCACGCCGACGCCGAGCAGCGAGGGAACGGAGACCCCGAGGAGATCGGAGAGCTTGGCGATGGTCTCGATCTTGGTGAGTTCGCCCTTTTCGTAGCGGTAGAGGGCGGCGCGCGAGATACCGAGGCACTGGGCGATCTCCTCGGCGCCGAGGCCCGAGCCCATCCTGTAGGCGCGCAGGCGCTGTCCTATTTCCTCGAATCGAAAAGGCATTTCCGGTCCACGTGTTATCTTGCGCGCCACGGATGCGCACCGGTGGTGCCACAGGTGCGCCAACGAACCTTAACATTGTTGCCGTCCTTCGGCCCACGATTCCAGTCCCTATGGCGTCGGCGGGCATGCTATATGTGTTTCGCTACGCATATCGCTGCGTTTATCCCTGTGGCGCGGGGTGCGAAAATGACGCCGGCCGGTTGGGGCAAACCGTCAAGCATTGGAGGTTCCGGCGATGACGTTGGAAGACTTGCGCGAAGCGATGAGCGAAAGGGCGCCTGGCCTGGGGGCGTTTGCGGAGTTCATCCATGACTGCGAGCGGGGCATGGTGGACCAGCCCCGGCATGCCGCCTTCTTCGGCCTGCTGGCCGCCGCCGCCCAGCACTTCCGCGAACGCTACAACCAGGAACCGCTCTCCGTGGCTACCATCGGCGAGGCCAGGGAGGAGTTGCTGCGCCTCGTCGATTCGGCGCGCCAGGCGGCGGTCGGGGAGCCGAAGGATCAGATCGAGGCGCTCAACGGCATCGCCCGCGCCGACCTGGGATAGGGATCGAAAGCTGGGCCACCAACGAGGCTGGAGAATTTCCTCGACGGTTGGAGGCTAAGGACCACCATCGGATGCCGGAACTTCCCAAAATCAAGTACTTCGGGTGGTCGAACCTTTCCCTCGAGACGGAGCACGGCGTGCTCTTTTTCGATCCCTTTTTTCGGCATTATTGCGGTGCCCAGTGGTACGGGATCGAGGACTTCGCCAAGGCGTCGGTGGTCTGCGTTACCCATGGACACGAGGAGCATTACCTGGACGTGTCGGCGGTGGCCGAGCGCAGCGGTGCGACGGTGGTTTCGTCGGCGGCTGTCTGCAACTATCTGCGCTGGAGGAGCCGCATTCCGCGCCAGAAACTGATTGCCGTCGGCGTCGGTGAAACCGTCGAGGTTTCGGGCTTCCGGATATCCACGTTCGAGTGGCGCCACCGCGACATCAACATCTACAAGGCGGTCATGAACGCCATCTTCCGAGGCAACGCCACGCAGCTTAAGTGGGTGTGGAGCAGCGTCACTAACGCCCCGTTCTATGCGCCATACGTCGGCTTTCACGTCGAGTTGCCGGACGGCACGACGGTGATGAACTACAACGAGGGCTTCAACTCCAAGATGACCGACCGGGAAATCCAGGAACTCGGCTGGCGCTTCAAAACGGACGTCCTCCTCGGCGGGATGCAGCTCAACTTCGCCGAGGACCTGGCGCGCGGCGTCGCCGCTCTGGGGCCGGAAAAGGTGCTCCTTTATCCGCCTCACGATAAGTTTCACGAAATGATGAAAGTCGATTCGGCGCCGTGGTCGGCCTTCGCGGACGCCGTCCGCGGGGTGGCGCCGCAAGCCACCGTGGTGGTGGCGGAACCCGGCACCGAGATCGGTGTCAGTAGCGGCACGGTCGCCAGGACGCCGGTCACGGTGGCCGTGACGTAGTTCCGCGTCCGATCCAGGTTTTCAAGACTTCAACCAGCGGCCCGATCGCCCTCACAGGCCGGTGGCGATTCTCGCCATGACGACGATGATGGCAACCTGCAGCGTGGCTTGCGAGGCGATGACCCAGACGTAGGTGCGCATCCAGCCGCCGATGAGCGCCATGTCGGGCTGTGGTTTCTGGAACTGGAACAGCACGCGCAAGTTGGTCGGCAGCAGGATGCCCAGGCCTTGTATGGTGAGGACGGTGACTATCACCAGTGCCGTGACGATCCACCAGAACTCCGGGTATGGCAGGTCGAAATAGCCCCTCCGCTCGGCTAGAAACCACCCAGCCGTCGTCGTCACGATGGACA
>DASCNF010000032.1:0-3384 GCA_036011345.1 Rhodospirillales bacterium
CTTCGGGGGATTGGTGGAGGAGTTCGCCGGCTCCGGCCACCGTGGCGCGCGCCAGTCGCCCGGAAAGCTCCTCGGGCAACCCGGCCTCGACGCCGGCCCGGGCCATGCACTCGGCGAGCAAGAACACGTAGGCGGGGCCGCTGCCCGAGACCGCGGTGACGGCGTCGAGCAGCGATTCGTCTTCGACCCAGGCTGCCTCGCCGACCGCCTCCAACAAATCCTGACAAAGGCGGCGCTGGTCGTCGCCGACCAACCGGTTGGCGCATGCCACCGTGATGCCCCGGCCGACCTGGGCCGGGGTGTTGGGCATGCAGCGCACGATCGGTGCTTCGGCGCCAAGCGCCCCCTGGGTGCCGGCGATGGTCTTGCCGGCGGCGATCGACAGAAACACGGTGGTCTCCCCGGCGAAGCGCCGGTAAGCTGGCGCCACCTCGTCCAGGTTCTGGGGCTTCACGGCGAACACCACCACGTCGGGCCGGATGTCGGCGGCCAGCCCGGCGGGCGCCTCGAGGACGGCGACGCCTTGGCTTTTTCTGAGGGCGGCGGCGGTCTGGCCATCGGGCTCGACCACCGTAATGCCCTGCCGCTCCATGCCGCGGTCGAGCCAGCCGGCGAGCATGGCGCCGCCCATCTTGCCGCAGCCGGCCAGGATGAGGGTCGTTGCCATGGTGGCTCAGGCCTCGCCCATGGTGTCAAGCAAAGCCACGGCGACGGCCTCGGCCGCCGTTCGATCGCCCCAGATGACGAATTGAAAGGCGGGGTAGTAGCGGTCGCAACCGGAGATCGCGGTTTCCACGATATCGCCCATCTGCTCGATTGTCGGCCCGCCGGCCCCGCGCAGGGGCAAGGCGTGGCGGAACATGGGCAACCCCTCGTCATTCCACAGGGAGAAGTGGCCGAGCCACATGTGCTCGTTGATCAGGGCCAGCAACTCGTGCACGCGGGCCTGCTTGGCTGGCGGCACCCGCATGTCAAAGGCACAGGTCAACTGGACGGCGACGGCGTCGGTGTTCCAGGCGAAATACAGACTGTAATCGCACCAGTTCCCCGGCACTTGGATGGCCATCTCCTCGTCGCTGCGGCGATCGAAGACCCAGTCGTGGGCGAAGGCCACTTGTTCGACGATGTCCAGGGGATTGGCGGCGAGGGTATCGCGGATGTGGCTTGAGACGCCCATACCTTGCCCTCCTCGGGCAGTACCGAATCCATCCACATATTGTGGTCTTATGCCCGACCGCCTACTAAGTGTAGCCTGCCAAAAGGTGTGCCGCCGCGCAAGGACGTAATTCGCGAAGAGCTGAATTTTTTGTGGATAGTATTTCCGGGAGCGGCGCGCGGCGACCGCCAGTGTCAAGCGCCCTTGGGTTTTCGGGGGCGCTTCCTGGGTTTGGCGGCGCCCTTGGGAGGCGCTTTCCGAGCCGGCTTGGCGCCGGTCTTTGCGGCTGCTTTCCGGGCCGACTTGGTGGCCAGGTGGGCCTCTAGGTGGGCGACGCGTTTTTCCAGCTTTTCCTGTTCGGCGCGGGCTTTGACGGCGACCGCCTTGATGGCCTCGAACTCGTCGCGGGGAACCACATCCATGTCGGCGAGGAAGCGCTCCAGGCGCTGGCTCACCATGGCCTCGACCTCGTCCTTGACGCCGGCCAGGGTGGAAACGGCGCTGTTCGCCACCTTGGCGAGGTCGTCGAAGAAGCGGCTGCTCGTCTGCATGGGTCGGGCTCCCGCCAATCGGCGCCGGCGCTGGCGCGGCCGCTATTATGGGCTGGCGCCGTGGTGCTGGCAACCGCAGGTGGTGGCAGGGTGATGCCGACTTCTTGCGGGGCCCGGCGGGCGGCCCTATAAACGGGCTTCCCGGCAACGAGGGGTTAGAGTTGAGGAGAAGCCATGTTCGTGGTGACCGGCGGCGCCGGCTTTATCGGTTCCAACATCGTGGCGGCGCTCGAGGAGCGTTGCCTCGGTAAGGTCGTCGTCTGCGATATCCTGCGCGGCGGCGACAAGTGGCGCAACATCGCTAAGCGCGAGTTCGCCGACTTTCTGGCCCCCGGGGACCTGTTCGATTATCTCGAGGACAACCGCTCCAACGTCGAGGCGGTCATCCACATGGGGGCCATCTCGGCGACCACCGAGACTGATGCCGATCTCATGGTGGCAACCAATTTCAAGCTGTCGCTCAGCCTTTGGAAGTGGTGTGCCGGCCACCAGGTGCGCTTCATTTACGCCTCGTCGGCGGCCACCTACGGGAACGGCGGCCAGGGTTTCGACGACGACGCCTCCTGCGAAGGGCTGGCCGGGCTCAGGCCGCTCAACGCCTACGGTTGGAGCAAGCACGTTTTCGACCGCCGCGTCGCCCGCATGGTAGCCGACGGTGATGCGCGCCCGCCCCAGTGGGCCGGGCTCAAGTTCTTCAACGTTTACGGCCCCAACGAATACCACAAGGGCGGCCAGATGAGCGTGGTTGCGAAGATCCATCCCCACGCCGTGGCCGGCGAGCCGGCGCGGCTGTTCGAGTCCCATGATCCGAACTATGCTCATGGCGGCCAGCTCCGCGACTTCATCTGGGTCGATGACTGCATCGATATCGTCATGTGGCTGCTCGGCGACGGTTCGGTGAGCGGTATCTACAATTGCGGCACCGGCCGGGCGCGCAGCTTCGCGGACCTCGCTACCGCCGTCTTCCGGGCGCTCGACAAGGAACCGGCCATCGACTACGTGCCGACGCCGGCCCCCATCCGCGACAAGTACCAGTACTTCACGAAGGCTTCTATGGCGCGCTTGCGCGCCGCCGGCTACACGGCGGATTTCACGGCGCTCGAGGACGGCGTGGCACGCTACGTCCAGGACTATCTGAGTACGCCGGACCCCTACCGGTGAAAACCGCGGTGCTGCCGGCATGACCTTCGTCATTCCCTACCCCACCATTGATCCGGTGCTCTTCGAGGTCGGGCCGATCGTCGTCCGTTGGTACTCGTTGGCCTATATCGTCGGCCTCATCGCCGGGTGGCGCCATCTCCGCGTGCTGGCTAAGGGGCCGCCCGCCATCATGAAGGTGCTCGACGCCGACGACTTTCTGCTTTGGGCGACGCTCGGCGTCGTGCTCGGCGGACGACTGGGATACGTGCTCTTCTACAAGTTCGGCTTCTACATGGACAATCCCCTGGCCATCCTGCAGGTGTGGCGGGGCGGCATGTCGTTCCATGGCGGGCTGCTCGGCGTGGTGGTGGCGGGCTACCTGTTCACGCGCCGGCGCGCTATCCCCTTCCTGCCTGCCGCCGACGCCGTCGCCTGCGTGGCGCCCATCGGGTTGTTCCTGGGGCGGCTGGCCAATTTCATCAACGGTGAGCTGTTCGGCCGCCCTTCGGACGTGCCGTGGGCCATGGTGTTCCCGGG
>DASCNF010000033.1:0-5223 GCA_036011345.1 Rhodospirillales bacterium
GAACCGGGTCACCCCCGATGGAGGGGAATCCCTGCACGAGCACCCCCTGGAATTGATTGTCAAGAAATAGGCGAAGGATTCGTGCACGACGGCTGTTGGTTACAGATTGATGTATGCCGGACTTGCCAAAGGTAAGGACTATGAACTCTGGATGAAGGCTTTTGGAAATTCTTCGAAGGTCATAAGCCAGACTGGCCTGACTCCATCAAGTGGTCCACCGCTTAAGTTAGAGTGTGGCGCGGTACGAGTTGATGGTCTGGCCCCGGGAAATCAGGACTTTCGCCTCCCGCAGGATGTTGATGATTTGCTCCGGTGAATTGTCCGTCATCAAAACATTTGGGACATCTGAGCCTATTTCTTAACGGAGGATCTGGCTCATCTTGGTTTGATGTTAAGCCGCTTGACGTTGATGGTTCAAGCGGCGGTTATGGATGGTCAGTTTATTGATCTTTTGCCTCCTTTCGATAATGGCGGCGCGCCCGCCCTTGACCACGCCGTCGACGTAAACGCGGCAGGCGTCCGGCGGCTGCCCCTCGACGACGAAGCCCAGCACATCGCCCAGGGACTGGCCGATGAGACAACCTGCGAACTTTTCGGGGCCGGGACCGGCGGCGGAGGTGGTCATCCCGTCCCCGGGATACAGCGGCGCAGGAAGTCCAGGGCCTCCGACGTGTCCCATTCGGCGGTGCCGACGACGCGGCCCACCTCGCGGCCCTGGGCGTCGATCAGCACGGTGGTCGGCAGGCCGGTGATCTTCAGGGCGCGCAGCACCTTGCCACGGCGGTCAACGAGGACGGGCAGGCTGCGGAGACCCAGCTTCTCGTAGAGCGGGGCGATGACCTTGGCGCCGCCCCGATCCTCGGAAAGGGTCACCACGTCGATGTCGGCGCTGGCGAGCTCGGCATGCGCCCGCTCCAGGGCGGGCATTTCTTTGACGCAGGGCGCGCACCAGGTGGCCCAGAAATTTAAAACCACGCCGTGGCCCCGGTAATCGGCGAACGTGTGCGGGGTGTCCCGGGCGTCGAAAAACTCCACTTCGGGCAGGGGAATGGTCGGCCGCGTCACCTGAAAATTACCCAGTTCCCCGACCCCGGCCCGGCACGCCCCGGCGGCGGCGCCGGCGTTCGGTTGAATAAAGTCCGCCATCTCCCAGGCGATCACGGCAAAGGCGAACAAACCGGCCAGAATGACGATAAATTTGGTCGGTATCATCCTAGGCCCCTGCCGTGCCCATGGCCGGAACATTTAATTCGTATATCGTATTTTTTTCTTTTCATAAATATTCACTTACCGTATAAATCATGATCATGAACCCGGTCCATCACATCCGCAAGAACGTCCTCGCCATGACCCAGGAGCAACTGGCAAGCGCCCTTGGCGTTACCCAGGCGAGCGTATCGCGCTGGGAGGCGCTGGGCACGTTCCCGACCGAACACCAGATGCAAATCCGCACTCTGGCCGGCGGCTTTCCCGGCTGGTCCGACACTTTTTTTTTCGAGGTGCCGGAGGCCGCTCCCGATGCCACAGATACCACAGATGCCATCTCCGCCGCTTCCGCCGTCTCAACCCCGAAGGAAGCCCTTCGCGCCAGCCGCATCTGGGGCGGGCGCTTCGCCGAGGGACCGTCGCGGGTGATGGAGGAGATCAACGCCTCCATCGACTTCGACAAGCGCCTCTACGCCCAGGATATCGCCGGCTCCAAGGCCCACTGCGCCATGCTGGCGCGCCACGGTATCATAGCCAAAGAGGACGGTGATGCCATCCTCGGCGGCCTCGACGCCATCCTCAAGGAGATCGAGGGCGGGGCGTTTGCCTTCGATCGCACCCTCGAGGACATCCACATGAACGTCGAGGCACGGCTTGCCGAACTGGTCGGCGACGCGGCGGGGCGCCTGCACACGGCGCGCTCACGCAACGACCAGGTGGCTACCGACCTGCGGCTTTGGGTGCGCGACACCCTCGACGGGCTCGACGGGCGCCTCGCCGAGCTGCAGGCCGTGCTCATCGGCCACGCCGAGGACCATGCCGCCACGGTGATGCCCGGCTTCACCCACCTGCAGGCGGCACAGCCGATCACCCTCGGCCATCACCTGTTGGCCTACGTGGAGATGCTGGGCCGCGACCGCGGGCGCATCGAGGACTGCCGGCGGCGCCTCAACGAATGCCCGCTGGGCTCCGGGGCCCTGGCCGGCACCGCCTTCGCCATCGACCGCGAGATGACGGCGGCGACGCTCGGTTTCGAGCGGCCGACGGCAAATTCGCTGGACGCCGTTTCCGACCGCGACTTCGCGCTCGAATTCCTCGCCCTCGGCGCCGTGCTGGCGGTGCATTTGTCGCGGCTCGCCGAGGAGATCGTGCTGTGGTGTTCCGACCAATTCGGCTTTGCCAGGCTGCCCGACGCCTTTTCCACCGGCAGCTCGATGTTGCCCCAGAAGCGCAACCCCGACGCCGCCGAACTAGTGCGCGCCAAGACGGGTCGCGTCATCGGCGCCCTCAACGGCCTGCTCGTCACCATGAAGGGGCTGCCGCTGGCCTACAGCAAGGACATGCAGGAGGACAAGGAGCCGGTATTCGACGCCGCCGACACCCTGGCTTTGAGCGTCGCCGCCACGACCGGCATGATGCGCGACATCGTCTTCGACGCCGATCGCATGCACGCTGACGCCGGGTGCGGCTTCACCACCGCCACCGATCTCGCCGATTGGCTGGTGCGCACGCTGGACATGCCATTCCGCAAAGCGCACCATGCCGCTGGCGCCCTCGTCGGACGCGCCGAAGACAAGGGCTGTGGCCTGGAAGACCTGTCCCTGGCCGATATGCGGGCGGTGGAGCCGGCCATCACGGCCCGGGTCTTCGACGTACTCGGCGTCGACAATTCGGTAAAAAGCCGCACCAGCCACGGCGGCACGGCGCCGGATAACGTGCGCCGCGCCGCCGCCGAAGCGCGCCGGCGGTTCCTAGTGGATAGAAGCTGATCCGGCGGGAGATGTTAGATGTTGCGGAGACTGCTTATCCTTGCCCTCGTCGTGGCCCTGGCGACACCCCTCGCCGCGTGCGGGCGCAAGGCCGCGCCGGCGCCGCCGGAGGGCAGCGAGTACCCGCGCAAGTACCCGGCGGAATAGAGGCGGGATAGGGCCTGGCCATGGACCATTTCCAATACCAGGACGGCGAGCTTTGCGCCGAATCCGTGCCGTTGGCCCGCATCGCAGCCAAGGTCGGCACGCCATTTTATTGCTACGCGACGGCGACGCTGGAGCGCCACTACACGGTCTTCGCCGACGCCTTCGAGGGACTCGATACCCTGATATGCTTCGCGGTGAAGGCCAATTCCAACATCTCCGTCCTCCGCACCCTGGCCCGCCTCGGCGCCGGCGCCGACGTGGTTTCGGGCGGCGAACTCAAGCGCGCCCTGGTGGCCGGCGTGGCGCCGGACACCATCGTCTTCTCCGGCGTCGGCAAGACGCGGGACGAGATGGCCGAGGCGCTGGCGGCGGGCGTGCTGCAGATCAACGTCGAATCGGAGCCCGAACTGGAGGCCCTCGGCGAGGTGGCGCGAGCCGCCGGCGTGACGGCACCGGTGGCCATCCGCGTCAACCCCGATGTCGACGCCCGCACCCACGCCAAGATCGCCACCGGAAAGGGCGAGAACAAGTTCGGCGTGGCGTGGACCCGCGCCCACGAAGTCTATGCCCACGCCGCCGCCATGGACGGCATCGACATCGTCGGTGTCGCCATCCATATCGGCTCGCAAATAACCGATCTCGAACCCTTCCGCGACGCCTACGTGCGGGTGCGCGACCTGGTGGCCACCCTGCGCGCCGACGGCCACCCCATCCAGAGCCTCGACGTGGGCGGCGGCCTGGGCATCCCCTACAGCGACGATCCGGTGCCGAGCCCCGCCGAGTACGGGGCCATGGTGCGCACCCTGTTGGGCGACGCAGGCTGTCGCATCATCCTCGAGCCGGGCCGCGTCATCGCCGGCAATGCGGGGGTCCTAGTGACGCGCGTCCTCTACATGAAGGAAGGGGCGACGCACCATTTCGCCATCGTCGACGCCGCCATGAACGACCTGCTGAGGCCAGCCCTCTATGACGCCGTGCACGCCATCGTGCCGGTGACGGAGGCGCCGCCCAAGGCACGCCGGCAAGAGATAGACGTGGTCGGGCCGATTTGCGAGACCGGCGATTTATTCGCCTCGGGGCGGCCTTTGCCGCCCCTCGAAGCCGACGACCTGCTGGCCATCCGCACGGCGGGAGCCTACTGCGCGGTGATGGCCTCGACCTACAACTCACGTCCCCTGGTGCCCGAGGTCCTGGTCAACGGGGACACTTTCGCGGTGGTGCGCGAGACCATCTCGGTGGACACCCTCCTGTCCCACGAGCCCCTCCCCGACTGGCTGGCCAGCCCGGCCACTGCCAGCCGACGGGCGGCGCGGGCGGCACGCTGATGGGCGGGGCGCACAATTTCCGCTTCTCCGCGGTCTCCGCTCTGGCGCGGACGGCGCTGACCTGGGGCTCTTTTACGCCAAGAACCGTGGGCGTCCGGCGCAATCCGTGCTGGCCCATATGTGGCTGAACCTGGCCGCCCCGCGACTGCCGAACGCCAAGCGCGCCAACGCCGAGAAGGTGCTCGGCGCCATTCAAAACGGATGACCGCTGCCCACATAAACGAAGCGCGGCGGCTGGCTGGGGAGCGGCGGCCCAAGGGAAAGGTCGCGGAGTAGAAAGAAATGCCATATGAAATCCGCTTGCTGAGGGTACACCTCGAGAAAGGGCTGGCGGGCCAATCCATGGGTCCGGCGCGCAACCGTCTTTTCTATGTGCTGGAGGGCGGTCTCCGCGTCGGCGACGATAACCTCGCCGTCGATGACGCCTGTCATTCGGCGGCCAGCCCCTCGATCCAGGCGATCGAACCGAGTTCGTTTCTGTGCTGGGAGTTGGCGCAAGCCGGCGCCCCGCCAGGGCTAATATCCTCGACCGGCGTCAGCGGCGAATCCCTACTGAAGGGGCCGGTGACGGGGCTTGATTCCGGCGACGGGAAGCAATGGCTGATGCGGTGCGACAGCGTCTCGTTCCCGCCCGGCGGATGCGCCTTGACGCACGTCCATCAGGGGCCGGGCATCCGCTACGTGCTGGAGGGCTCCATCGAGATCGATACCGGGGGCTCGAAGACCCCTCATGGGCAAGGCGAGGCGTGGTTTGAAAGCGGGCCCGAACCCGTTTT
>DASCNF010000034.1:0-5401 GCA_036011345.1 Rhodospirillales bacterium
GCGAGAGGCCGCCGCGCGCACCATAGACGAGCTATGGCAGATCATCGCCGAGATCATCGACGACTTCACACCCACCCAATGTCAAAATTTCTTCACCGCAGCCGGATATGAACCGGATTAAATTGAATCCGCTCTAGCCCTGAGCGGAATGAAAGGACTGCTGTATGAGCAATCTCGAAGCGCGGCTGCAGTCGATTCTCGACGCCTATGTCGCCAAAGGCATCACCGGCGTCAGCGCCGCTCTGCCCGATCTACAGCGCGCGCTTGTGGGGTAGCTCTGCCTCGGCGGTACGGTCTCGTACAGCGTATCGCCGAGTCACTTCGTAAGCTCGCTGGTATAATTATGACAACGTGCGTCTTGGACTCATGAGGCATGACAAATCTTGAGGCCTGCTATTCCGATTGCCGCACCTTGACGTACGAGCCGGGCGCGTCCTCAATCGGCGCGAGCGCGGTCTCATCTGGCCGGCGCGCCGGCACCTTAGGCCCACTCTTGCGGGCCAGCCATTTTGCCCAGTCCGGCCACCAGGACCCTTCGTGGCGCTCTGCGCCGGCGAACCATTCGGCCGGCGTAGTCGGCCTCTTGGCATTCGTCCAATAGCAGTACTTGTTGGCCGCCGGCGGGTTGATCACGCCGGCTATATGGCCGGAGGCGCCGAGCAGGAACCTGACCGGGCCGGCGAAGCTCTGGGTGGCTGGGTAGCTGGAGGTCCACGGCGCAATGTGGTCGTCCTTGGTGGCTATGAAGTAGCAGGGTGTTTCAATCTTGCGAATGTCAATCGGCACGCCGTCGAGCACAATGTGATCCGGCTTCATGAGGCCGTTGTCCTGGTAGACCTTGCGCAGATAGGTGATCAGCATGGCAGCCGGCAGGCGGGTCGAATCCGCATTCCAGTAGAGCAGATCGAAGGGCATCGAATCGCGGCCGAGCAGATAGTTGTTTGTTACAAAAGACCATATCAGGTCGTTCTCGCGCATCATGTTGAACATCTCGGCCATGTGGTGGCCTTCCAGGTAGCCCTTCTCGGCGACGTGCTTCTCGAGCGAGCGGAGCTGCTCTTCGTCAATGAAAACCGAGACCTCGCCGATGTTTTGCAAGTCGACCATGGTAGCAAGCAAGGTGGCCGATTTGATCCGTTTGTCGCCCTTGGCAGCCAGGTAGGCGAGTGTTGCCACCATCAGGATGCCGCCAATGCAGAAACCCAGCACGTTGACCTCGTGCTCGCCGGTGGCCTGCTCGATCGCGTCGAGCGCGGCCAGGGGGCCTTCACACATGTAGTCCTCAAAATCCTTGCGGGCGAGCTCCTTGCACGGGTTGACCCAGGAGACGACAAACAGCGTGTGCCCGTGGTCGACCGCCCACTTGACCAAGCTGTTCTTGGGCTGCAGGTCCATCACATAGAACTTGTTGATCCAAGGCGGCACAAAGAGCAACGGGCGCTTGTGGACCTGCTCCGTCGAGGGCTCGTACTGGATAAGCTGCATGAGTTCGTTCTGGTAGATCACCTTACCTGGCGTCGTGGCGACGTTCTTACCCACTTCGAAGGCCGACTCGTCGGTCATCGAAATCTTGAGTCGACCCTTCCCGCGCTCGAGATCCTCGAGTAGGTTTTCCAGGCCTTTGAGCAGGTTCTCGCCGCCGCTCTCGGTGGTCTGGCGCAGCACCGCCGGATTAGTGATCACGAAATTGCTGGGCGCCACGGCGCTCAAGAATTGCCGCGTATAGAAGTCGACCTTATGCTTGTCCTTCTGGTCGAGGCCCTCCACGTCACCTACGACCGACTGGATCCAGCGTGAGGTGAGCAGGTAGGACTGCTTGAGGTAGTCGAAGAACAACTTCTCGTTCCACGCCTGGTGCTTGAAGCGCCGGTCGCCGGGCGCGGGCTCGGCCACAGGCTCGCCCGCCTGTCCCAGCATGCGCCGCGCCGTGGCCTCCCAAAGCTGCATATTGTCCTGCAGCAGTTTCCTTTGCGCCTCGGCCAGCTTGACCGGGTCGGCCATCATTTTAGTCATCATGTCGAGGAAGGCGCGGCTGACACCTTGAGTGTCTACGATCGAGAAGCCGCCTTCCTCGGCCTGACGCTCGGCGAAGGCCTGCACCGCCCGCTGGCTCCGCTCCGCCACTGCCGCCCACCTGCGGGTCATCTCGGCCATGTCGGAAAAGGCCGTGCGCGGTTGCTCAGGCGTCGTCATGGCATCCTCCCTCGGACAAAGTATCTCTGTGTGCGGCGCTTCGGCCGACGCGTCGCAACAAGGTCCTCCCGAGCCCGGGCCGTCGGCCGGTCTCTGGACCAGCAGGGCTGGACGGTTAACGCCGTAGCTGCGATCAGGCAGTGAAGGAGCGAGGCGATCACTTGTAGCGGGCGATCGCCCCCTCCCAGCCCATCTTGAGCTCCTCAAAGGCCCTCGTCGAACTCGACTCCATGTCCTTCCAGGCAGCCTCGTTGGTTTGCTGAACCTGCGTCAGAATCTTTGTGGCTTGATCTACGTTTTTCTGCAGCGTTTTCAGGTTCTTCTCGTATTCGGCGCGGCCCTGCGCTTCCGCCTTCTCCACCTTAGCTTTGAAATCCTGGGTCTGTTTCTCCCACTCCTTGATTTGTGCTTCCAACTGCTGAGTGAACATTTCTTGCAGTGCCATGGCTTTAGCTCCCTTTGCTCCAATGTTTATGGTTCTCCTTACGCCGCGTTGCTGAGGTAAGGCAAAACGTCGCTTTCGTCACAAATCTTGCCTGGTGAGTCCGCAGTTCCTCAAATCTTGTTAGCGCGTCGATGGCCGCGCGGCGATTGCCCGCGAAACCACCCTCGGCCCTACCAAGCAACGCTTGCAGGGTGGCATCCTTGAGAATCCCGCGGACGTTGGCTTTGAAGGCTTGCCCATCGAGTAGCGCTCGACGATCAGATATTCTCCGGCACCATCTTGATGGCGCCGCAGGGGCATTCGGTGGCACATATGGAGCACCCCTTACAGTAGTCGTACTTGAACTCGAATCGCTTGCCTGGACCGAGCTTAGTGATAGCGTTGTCCGGGCACACCCCGTAGCAGTTGTCGCACTCGAAGCAGTTACCGCAGGACATGCAGCGCCGGGCCTCGAAGGATGCGTTGTCCTCGTCGAGATCCCCTACCACCTCAGCGAACCCCGTCTTTCGGCGCACCACGTCCAGCATGGGGCGAACGCTCCGCGGGGCGTCGGAGTAGTACCAGGCGTTCAACATGTCGAAGGTAACGATCTCGTGCTTGTCGGGCGGGATAAATTTTTTGTCTCGCAGATAGGCGTCGATGTTGCGCGCCGCCTTCTTGCCGTGTCCGATAGCGGCGGTGACCGTGCGGATCGACGGCACCATGTCTCCGCCAGCGAAGATCCCGTCCGCGCCGGTTTGCATCGAGCCGTTGATCTGAACAACGCCGTCCTTGATCTCCAAGCCGGAAACGTTCTGCAAAAAATCCGCGTCGATATCCTGGCCGATGGCCTGGACGACTACATTGGCCTCGATAGTTTCGAACTCCCCGGTCGGTTCCGGCCAGCGTTCGTTGGTGGCCCGCATCCTCTCAAGGGTGACGACGTTGCTCTCCACCTGCTTGATCGAGCGGAGGCATTTGAGAACGGCCCCCTCTTCCAGGGCCTCTTCCACTTCGAACAAATGGGCCGGCATATGCTCGCGCGCCTCGAGCACGATGAGGGTTGTCGAGATCGCGCCCATGCGAACCGCAGTGCGGGCGACGTCGATGGCCGTGTTGCCGCCGCCGTAAATCACCACCCGGCCCTTGAGCTTGGTGGGGTTGTCCAGCTCGGTGTCCCGCAAGATCGCCACGGCGTCGAGCATCGGGGTGTCGCTCGCTACGGGGATGTCGGTGCGCCTGGGCACCTGCGCGCCGATGCAAAGGAACACGGCGTCGAATTTGCCTTCCTGTTTAGCCGTGAGGACGTCGTCGATGCGGGTGCCGAGGTTGATGGTAACGCCCATCGCCTCGATGCGCGCGATTTCGGCCCGCAGCTTTTCCCGCGGCATGCGATACTTGGGGATGCCGTAGCGGATCATGCCACCTGCCTGGGGATTGGCGTCGTAAATTATCACTTCGTGGCCGAAGCATCGGAGATGGTAGGCCGCCGATAGCCCCCCGGGGCCGGCGCCGACAATCATCACGCGCTTGCCCGTGGCCTGCCCGGGATCGATCTGCCAGCCATGCTTGAGAGCCTGATCGCCGAGGAACCGCTCCACCGAGTTGATGCCCACCGCTTCATCGAGGTGCGCCCGGTTGCAGCCCGCTTCGCATGGGTGGTAGCAGACGCGTCCCATTGTGGCGGGCAGGGGATTGTCCTCCATGATCTGCCGCCAGGCATCCTCGTAGCCGCTCTCCTCGGCGTAGCCGAGCCACAACTGGATGTTCTCGCCGGCCGGGCAGGCGTGGTTGCACGGAGGCAACCGATCCAGGTAGATCGGGCGCTCGGTCCGCCAAGTGCCAGTCTTGTTGAGCAGGCTACTGCCGACATCGAGGGTGATGGCGAAAGGCTTGGATTGTACAATGGATTTCGAGCTCATGCCTCACCTACTACCGAGGACAACAAGTCGAATCGCTTGATATTCCAGTTGGCAATCGCCTGGAGCGCGGCCAACTGGTGCTCATTACCCTTCTTGAACACATGGGCAAAACGCCGCTGCACCTTCAGATATTCACTTACCGGTTGGTGACGGCGGATCTTGGTCACCCTCGTCACCTCCCCGTCTTCGGCCTCAAACAGCGGAAACATGCCGGTCTCGACGGCGAGGCGCGCGATCTTGATGGTATCTCCGGGCCTAGATCCCCAACCCAGAGGACAGGGCACGTAGACCTCTATATAGCGCGCGCCGCGGAAGGCCATAGCCTTCTCCACCTTGTGCTCCAAATCATGGAGGTCGTGCACCGATGCGGTGGCGGCGTAGGGGATGCGGTGGCCCATGGCAATCAGCGGGACGCTCTTGCCGGTGTTAAACTCGTTGCCCGGCTCCGAGCCCACCGGCATGGTGGTGGCGGTGCGCGCCGCCCCCGGCGTGGCGCTGGAACGCTGTACGCCGGTGTTCATGTAGCCCTCGTTGTTGTAGCAGATGTAGAGGACGTCGTCGTTGCGATCGAACATGCCGGAGAGACAGCCCATCCCGATGTCGACGGTTCCGCCGTCGCCACCCTGGGCGATCACACGCACGTCCTCCCGCCCCTTGGCCTTCATGGCCGCGGCCACGCCGGCGCCGACGGCTGCTGCATTCCCGAACAGCGAATGGATCCACGGAATCGACCACGCCGTCTCGGGGTAGGGGGTGGTGAACACCTCCAAGCAACCCGTGGCGTTGGTGGCGATTAACCGGTTGTTAGTGGCGCGCATCGCCGCGTCGATCGCGTAGCGCGCGCCCAGCGCCTCCCCACAGC
>DASCNF010000035.1:0-12250 GCA_036011345.1 Rhodospirillales bacterium
TGCTGGCGCCGGCGCCCGCGTCCGTCTTGCCACCGGCCAGCGCCTCGTTGGAGCCGTGCGCTACATCTCCAAGATGGGCTCCACGGCGACGCGCACGTTTCGCGTCGAGGTCGCCATCGACAACCCAAAGGGCGCCATCGCCGAGGGGGTGACCGCCGAGTTGAGGCTGCCGACGGAGCGCGTCAGCGCCTACCGCCTTTCGCCGTCGGTGTTGACCCTGTCGGACGAAGGCGTGGTCGGCATCAAAAGCATTGATGCCGACGGCAAGGTGGCCTTCCACCCCGTCCACATGATCGCCGACACGCCGGACGGCATTTGGCTGGGCGGATTGCCCGGCCAGATTACGGTGATCACCCTCGGCCAGGAGTACGTGCGTACCGGTCAACGGGTGCGCCCGGTACCCGAGAAGCCGGCGCCGGAAAGGGCCCCTTAAAGGGCAAAGGGAAGGGTGGAGGATCCGTCGTGAAGGAGCTCATCGATACGGCCTTCGCGCGCTCGCGCACCATCATCTCCGTCCTGGTCCTGATTCTCGTCGCCGGGACCGTCGCCTACATCGAGATTCCCAAGGAATCCGATCCCGACATCAACATCCCCATCATCTACGTGGTGATGGAGCATGAGGGTATTTCGCCCGAGGACGCCGAGCGCCTGCTCGTCCGCCCCATGGAGCAGGAATTGCGCGCCACCGAAGGGGTCAAGGAAATGCGCTCCAGCGGCCGCGAGGGCAGCGGTTCCGTGACCTTGGAGTTCGAGGCCGGGTTCGACGCCGATACGGCGATGGACGATATGCGCGAGAAAGTCGACGTCGCCAAGGGCGAGCTACCCGGCGAGACCGAGGAACCCGAGCTCAACGAAATCAATTTCAGCCTGTTCCCGGTCATCCTGGTGGCGCTTTCGGGAGACGTTCCGGAGCGCACGCTCCTCAAGCTCGCAACCGGTCTGGAGGACGTCGTTGAAGGTATTTCCACGGTGCTCGAAGTGGAGATCGCCGGCAAGCGTGACGAAATGGTCGAGGTGCTCATCGACCCGGTGAAGGTCGAGAGCTACGGCATCGCGCCCCAGGACGCCATCGACATCGTACGCAACAGCAACCTGTTGGTGGCCGCCGGCGCCCAGGACACTGGCAAGGGACGATTTTCCCTGAAGGTGCCGGGGCTGTTCGAGACCGTCCTCGACATCATGGCTTTGCCCGTCAAGGTCGACGGCGACGCCGTCGTCAGGCTCGGCGACATCGGCGAGGTGCGCCGCACCTTCAAGGACCCCGGTTCGTTCGCCCGCTTCAACGGACGTCCGACGCTGGCGCTCGAGGTCAAGAAGCGCACCGGGGAGAACATCATCGAAACCATCGAGGCGGTGCGCCGGGTGGTCGAGGCCGAGCGCGCCGCCTGGGAGCCGGGAATCCGCGCCGCCGTGCACGTCGCCTACTCTCAGGACAAGTCCGACGACATCCGGATCATGCTGAAGGATTTGCAGAACAACGTGATCAGCGCCGTCATCCTGGTCATGATCGTCGTCGTCGCGGCGCTCGGCCTGCGCACCGCGGGTCTCGTCGGGATCGCCATCCCGGGCTCGTTCCTCACCGGCATACTGGTGTTGTCGGCGCTTGGCCTGACCATCAACATCGTGGTGCTGTTCTCGCTGATCCTCGCCGTCGGCATGCTGGTCGATGGTGCCATCGTGGTCACCGAATACGCCGACCGCAAGATGGCCGAGGGCGAGCCGCGCCGCCTCGCCTACGGGCTCGCCGCTAAGCGCATGGCGTGGCCGATCATCGCCTCCACGGCGACCACGCTGGCGGCGTTCCTGCCCCTCGTCTTCTGGCCTGGCGTGGTCGGCGAGTTTATGAAGTTCCTGCCCATCACGCTGCTGGCGACCCTCTCGGCGTCGCTCCTCATGGCGCTTGTCTTCGTGCCGACGTTGGGTTCCTTCGTAGGAAGGCCAGGAGCAGCGAATTCCGCCACCATGCGCGTCCTGGCCGCCGGCCAGTCGAGCCAAGAACTCCTTGCCCTCGGCGGCTTCACCGGGGCCTACATGCGTCTCCTCGGCCTGGCCCTGCGCCATCCGGCCAAGGTGTTGGCGCTTGCCTTCTTTCTACTGGTCGGTATTCAGGTGGTCTACGCCAACTACGGCAAGGGGATCGAGTTCTTCCCCGACATAGAGCCCGACCTCGCTCAGGTCCAGGTGAAGGCGCGCGGCAACTTGTCCATTTACGAGAAGGACGCCCTCATGCGCGAGGTGGAAGCGCGCATGCTGGGCATGGGCGAGTTCGAATCGGTCTACGCGCGGACTGGCCGCCAACGCAACAGCCGCGAAGCCGAGGACATCATCGGCACCATTTCGCTCGAATTCATCGATTGGAAGAAACGGCGCCCGGCCAAGGAAATCCTGGCCGAGGTCAGGGACAGGACCCAGGACCTGTCCGGCATACTCGTCGATATGCGCGAGCAGGAGCACGGGCCGCCCATCGGCAAGCCCATCCAGTTGCAACTGACGTCGCGCTACCCCGAGCTGTTAGCGCTGGCGGTGGCCAGGATCAGGCGGGGGCTGGAAGAAATCGACGGCCTCGTCGGCATCGAGGACAGCCGTCCGTTGCCGGGCATCGACTGGGAACTCGAGATCGACCGCGCCCAGGCCGCCAAGTTCGGTGTCGACGTGAACCTCCTGGGCAACGCCATCCGCATGGCCAGCACCGGCATCAAGCTCGGCGAATACCGCCCCGACGACAGCGACGACGAGATCGACATCCGGGTGCGCTACCCGCGGCCCTACAGGACCATCGAGCAACTGGACAATATCCGCATCAACACTGAGCAGGGCCGCGTTCCCATCAGCAACTTTGTGACGCGCGTCGCCAAGCCCCGGGTGGCGAGCGTCGAGCGCGTCGATGGCAAGCGCGTCATGACCATCAAGTCCGACATCGCCGAAGGGGTGCTCGCCGACGACAAGGTGCGCGAGGCCCAGGCGTGGCTGGAGGGCGCCGCCATCGATCCCCGCATCGAGATAGCCTTCAAGGGCGAGGACGAGGAACAGAGGAAGGCCGAGGCCTTCCTCGGCAAGGCCTTCACCGTGGCGCTGTTCATCATGGCCATCATCCTGGTCACCCAGTTCAACAGCTTCTATTCGGCGCTGCTCATCCTCACCGCCGTGGTCATGTCGACCATCGGCGTCTTCATCGGCCTGCTTGTCACCGGGCAACCGTTTGGCATCGTCATGGGCGGTATCGGGGTGATCGCCCTGGCCGGGATTGTGGTAAACAACAACATCGTGCTCATCGACACCTACGACCGCTTGGAGAAAACGGCGGCGTCGGCCGGCGAGGCCATCCTGCGCACCGGTTGTCAGCGCCTGCGTCCCGTCCTCCTGACCACGCTGACCACCATGCTCGGCTTGACGCCCATGGTGTTCGGCGTCAACATCAATTTCGTGACTCGCGAAATCGCCGTCGGCGCCCCGTCCAGCCAGTGGTGGACGCAACTCGCCACCGCCATCGTCTTCGGCCTCGGCTTCGCCACCGTGCTCACCCTGGTGGTGACGCCGAGCGCCCTCATGGTCCGCGCCAACGTCCGCACCTGGCGCCGCCGGCGGGCCGGCAAAGTGGTGCCCGGCGGCATGGAGGCCGCGCAATAGCCGGTGTCTCAGCCGCCGGCCCCGTCTCCGTCGTCTTTCTCCCCATCGTTCCGGTCGAGCAGCGCTTCGGCCTTCGTTTGCAGGCCGCGGTAGGAGCGCACGGCGAAGGGAATGCCGATGATGTAGATGAAAATCATGACGGTCAGCGTCGCCCACGGCGCGCCGACGATGGAGGCGACGAGCAGGCCGACGAACAGCATGGTCGGCAGCACCCATTGGTGGGGCACGCGAAACGTCTTGAAGGCGTACGTGGGGATGCGGCTGACCAGTAGCCCGGAGACGATGACGAGGAAGGCCCCCACCACCGCCGGCTCGCGGAAGAAGGCGTCTCCCACCTGAAAGGACAAGATCATCGGTAGCAGCACCAGGCCGGCCCCGGCCGGCGCCGGCACGCCGCTGAAATAATTGTAGGCCCAGGCCGGCCGGTCGGGCTCCTCGAGGGCGGTGTTGAAGCGCGCCAGGCGGAGCGCGCAGCATACGCTGAACAACAGTGACAGCACCCATCCGAAGTTGCCGGCGTCCTTCATGATCCACAGGTACAGCATGACCGACGGCGCCACGCCGAAGCAGATGAAGTCGGAGAGCGAATCGAGTTCGGCGCCGAACTTACTGGTGCCCTTGAGCATGCGGGCGATGCGCCCGTCCAGGGCGTCGAGGATGGCGGCGGCGACGATGGCGACGACCGCCGGCTTCCACTGGTCCTGCAGGCCAAAGCGCACCGCCGTCATGCCGGCCGACAGGGCCAGCATGGTGAGGATGTTGGGGATCATCCGGTTGAAGGGGAGTCCCTTAAGGCGGTGGCGAGTGCGGGCCATGGATTGTTCCTAGCACACTTGGCCGGGGCGCGCCGTTCCCTGGGCGCACATGTCGGCGATTACCGTCTCGCCGGCGATGGCCCTTTGGCCGACGGCGACCAGCGGGACGACGCCCTTCGGCAGGTAGACGTCGACCCGGCTGCCGAAGCGGATGATGCCGAGGCGTTGGCCGGCGCGCACCGCTTGCCCTTTGGAAAGCATGCACAGGATGCGCCGGGCGACGAGGCCGGCGATCTGCACGCAGGCGACATCGGTGCCGTTGGGTAGGGTCAGGCGCAGGCTGTGGCGTTCGTTGAACTCGCTGGCCTTGTCGAGGGAGGCATTGAAGAACTTTCCCGGCCGGTACGACAGGCGCGATACCGTGCCGTCGCAGGGAACCCGGTTGACGTGCACGTCGAAGACGTTCATGAAAACGCAGACTCGGGGGCGGGCCTCGGCGCCTATCTCCAGCTCGGCGGGGGGTACCGCCTCGTCGACGGCCTGCACCCGGCCATCGGCCGGGCTGACGATCAGTCCCTCGCGCACCGGCGTCACCCGGGCCGGGTCGCGGAAGAAGTACGCGCACCACGCCGTGGCCACGAAGCCGGCGACGCCGAGCGGCCAGGCCACATAGGCGAGGCCGACGGTGGCGGCGGCAAACAGGCCGATGAACGGCCAGCCGGCGCGGTGGACGGGGACGAAGATCGTTTTCAGCAAGGCGAATCCCTTCGTGGCGAATCCCGGCAGGCGGAGGCCCCGGCATTCTAGAGTGCGATCGTTTTAATGTGACACAATTTGCAGCGTCAATCGTCCTCCGTGACCCTAGTGCACAGAAATTGCTCAACAATTCCCCGGGTGCGCCCCTGGCTGGCCATTTCGGATGATGACATTTTGTCAGCATTTGTCATCATTCTTGCGATTCGCCAACGCCGGCGGCGCCCGGGAAAGAGGCGTACGAGTGGTGTAACGCCTTGTGGCGGGGGGATCGGGGCCTGTTGCGGGGGCCGGACATGATGGTCATTCCTGCTGTTGAGATAAACGAAGATGGAGATTACGGAACGGCAGAAATGTTAAGAGCAAAAAGGGAACATTAGTAATGTTGATATGAGGGCCACCGCGATGCCCTTGACAGTGGCGAAAACCGGGGGTTCCGGGAGCCTTGATGCCTGTCAAGGAAATTTGGCCGGAAACCGCGTATAATGTACCAAAATTGGGCCCGCGAGAGAAGCCCGGAATGGCGCAATAAGCGACCAAATCATATGAGCGTACCGGCCGGTGTCCGGTGAGGCGAGTTTCCTTAGGCAGATAATCCCGGGAAGGGAGCGGAGCGTACCCCCGCCATGTGCGGGAAGCGCCGATCGCGCCGTTGGCCATCACAAGGCCGGTTGAAACGAAGAAAGACCATGACCACACCCATCGATGATGTCGGATCTCCGGAAACTTCCGGTGCCGCGTCCGAAGACCTTGTCGAGGGCGTCGGCGGGGCGGAAGATTTGCCGATCAGACGGGTCGAAACCGTTAGCGGTCTGGTCACGGTGGTTCGTGTCGATGGCACCCAAGAAACCTTGGAGCCCGGCATGCCGGTGCATCAGGGCGACACCGTGGAGACCGGCGAGGGCGGGAGCCTGGGTGTCGTGCTTGCCGATGACACCACTTTCTTCATGTCCGGGAACGGAACCATGGTTCTCGACGAGATGGTCTATGATCCGGCCACCCTGGAGGGTTCGATCTCGCTCTCGGTGACGGAGGCTGGCGGGGATACGGCGTCGACGGCGGCGGCCACCGCCGAGTACAACCCGGTTGGCCTGGAGATCGAGGCGGACTTGGCCGAGGTGGCCGGCGACGAGGCGACCATCGCCGTCACCATCATGGGCGTGCCGGAAGGCGCCGTTCTGTCGGGGCGGGAGGCCCTAACCCCCAGCCCGTCCACCACCCTTGGGCAGGGCGAAGACCTGCCCCGGAAAGATGAGGTCCGGATCGCCGATCTGGTCCTTGTTGGCGTCGTAGATCACCGTGTAGGAAAAGCCGCTGCCGTAGGTGCGTCGGGCTAGGCGCCACAGGCTATTGCCGGGCTGCACGACGACGAAGGTGCCGGGCCGCATATCGGCAAGTGGCTGGGCGCGGGAGAAGGGGATGGAAACCCGCGCCAGGACCCTTCCCGCGGCATCCACGCTGTCGGCGCGAAGGGTGTAGAGGCCGGGCGCCACGGCGCTGTCCGGAGTCGACGACCAGCGGCCGTCGCCGTCGCTCTCGGCGCGGCCGATGAAACGGCCGTCGAGGTAGAGGTGCACCCTCGCCCCCGGCGCCACGCGCCCGCTGATGGCGAGGTGCCCCGCATCGTCGTAGTCGACGCTGTCGATGAACAATCCGGATGTCTTTGCGGCGGCTTTCCGCTTTTGCAGTCCGGTTATCTCTTCTGTGGCTTTCGGCCTCTGCAGCACGGTGCTGGCGCCGGTACCGATGCGCGGCACCTTGAGGACCAGGGCCCGGGTTTCCCCGGTGGTGGCGCGGCCGGCGATGTCCTTGCCCTTTTCCGGCACCACCAGCACCACGTCGGACTCCGAGCGCCCGGCCGCTTGGCCTTCGCTCCGCGTCTCCAGGCTAAGGCGGCGGTTTCCCGCCTCCAGCGGTTTTTCGGGTACGAACACCCATTCCCCGCGGTCGTCGGCGATGACCCGTCCGATGATCTTGTCGCCGTCCATGATGATCACCGTGCTGCCGGGCCGGGCGCGCCCGGCCATCACCGTATCCCCCTTGGGGTTGATACGTACCACGTCGAAGCTCGGCGGCCCGTATTCGGCGGATGCCCCTTGCGGCTTGACCACCGCCGCCGGTGCCGCCGGTGCCGCTGGTGCAGCAGGTGCAGCAGGTGCAGCAGGTGCAGTCGGCTCCACTTGTGGCGCCTTGCCCGCCGCCGCCTTCTCGGCTTGCGGGCCGCTGTCCACTTCCTCCTGCCAAAGGGCGAAATTGAGGGCAATCGCGGTGGCGACGACGACGACGCCGATGCCGGCTATGAGGAGAGGTTGGTTCACGTCCCACCCCAAAATGGTGACCCGCGTCCAGACGGGATGACTGGGCTACCCTAATACGGGATCGGGGCGGCGCGCAACGAACAACGCATAACCTGAGTGCCACCGGGCCGCTTAGCGCGCGTCCTCCTTTTTTTGCGCCGCACCCGATGGCGAACCGGGGGCAAGGAGCGCAGGCAGGTGATCACGGCGGCGAGGTCGGTGTCAGTCAGGCGGCTCGTCGTGTTAGCGACGACCTCTCCCATGGCGGCGCCCACGAAATCGAAATCGGGCTTCATGGCAGATTTCCTGGCGCCGAGCACGTTCCTGGGCGTGTGGCATTGGCCGCAATGGGCAAGGGCCTCCACCAGGTAGGCGCCGCGGTTCCGGGCCGCGTCCCGCTTGGGCCCGGGTGCCAGGGGGCCGGGGGTGAAGTTGAGCCATTTCCAAACGGGCACCAAGAAGCGCCAGCCAAAGGGCGGCGGGGCCTGGTGGGGGCGGTTACGCCGCGCCACCGCCGGCCGGGAGAAGATGTACGCTCCGAGGTCGCCGAGGTCGGCGTCCGAAATCCCGGTGTACGAGGGATAGGGAAAGACCGGAAAGTAGTGGGCGCCGTCGGGGGAGACGCCGTGACGCAGGGGGCGCGCCAAGTCGTCTTCGCTCCACGCGCCGATGCCATGCTCGTCATGGGGCGTGATGTTGGGGCTGAAGAAGACGCCAAACGGGGTCTTCAGGGCCCGCCCCCCGGCCGCTAACGGCCCCTTGTTCTTGCTGTCGGTGTGGCAGCCGGCGGCGTCGAACAAGTACTTGCCGCGCACCAGTACCGCCTCGTCGGCCGCCACCGGCGGCGCGGCGACGGCAAAGACAAGCATTGCGGTGGCGCAAAGCCTGTTCAGGGAAACCATGAAAGCAAATCGGCCCCGGGGAATTTAGAGAGCCCCGGAGCCGATTTTCCCGAATGCGGGAAAGAAAGCAACGGGGGCTATTTTCTTCTTGGGGAACACCTTGTGGCAGCCGCCGCAGGCCTTGCCGACGGCCCCGGCGGCGGCCTTCAGGTTGGCCGTGGCGTTGGCCAGCGCCCGGGCTACCTGCCTGAACTCTCCCGGTTTTTCCCAGATGACCGGAAGCGCCGCGGTGTCGCTGGAGCCGAAGCCGGCGGGGAACAGGCTGCCGGCCATCATGGCGACGTCGGCCAGGGCCGAGGCGTGGGCCGCGATGTGGCTCTTGTCGCCGGCTTCGCCCTTGAGGACCATGAAGATGGGGCCGAGATGGCCGCTTAGGGCCTTCATGTGCGCCTCGCGGTACTTGATGTCGTTGGCGCTGTCGGCGGCGGCGGTGCCGGCGCCGAGCGCGCCGATGAATGCGGCAAGCAAAAAGCTGTGAATAGTGAACTTCATGTGATCACCTTCAAGGCGGCCTCGTGGCCGCGCCAATGCGATGCTTTCCCCCTTCCACCGGGGGTCGTCACACGTAATGACAAACCCGGTACTTTCGCCAAGGGTAGAACGCGTATGATCGGGATCGCTAACGGGATTGTGAACATGGTACCGAAGTCGAAACTCAACTGCTTGTGCGTCTATTGCGGGTCTCGAGAGGGCGGCGATCCGGCGCACCGAGCGGCGGCCGAGCGTCTCGGCGTGGTCATGGCGGAGCGCGGCATCCGACTTGTCTACGGGGGCGGCGGGGTCGGCATGATGGGTGTCATCGCCGACCTCGTCCTGGCGCACGGCGGCCATGTGACGGGTGTCATCCCGGAGTTTTTGGTGGAACTCGAACACGGACACCCCGCTGTCGACGAACTCATCGTCGTCGACAGCATGCACGAGCGCCAGCGTCGAATGGCTGAGCTCGCCGACGGATTCCTGGCCCTGCCCGGGGGCTTGGGGACGCTGGCCGAGACCATCGAGATGGTCAACTGGCGGAAGATGAGCCTGCACGAGAAGCCGGTGGCGGTGGTCAACATCGGTGGCTATTGGAACCCCCTGGCCGCCATGGTGAAGGGGTTCGTCGGCAACGGTTTCGCCCACCCGGCGAGTGAGGCGTTGTTTACCATGGTTGACAGCGTCGACGACGCGATCGCGGCCCTGGAAGCGGCGCCGGGGCGATCTCTGTAGGCGGTTTCCCCTATATTTCGTTCGATCGGCGCTCTTCGAGGCTGATCGAGTTTCCGGCAACGTCGCCGATGGCTTAATCGATGACGGCCACGATGGCGGACGCCGCTGGGGGCGTTTGAAGCACGGATAGTCGGGATGTGAATGCGGGCCACGCCTGCGGCCTTGTCAAAGCGCCCGGCATTCACTATTTCTCCTCAAAGTCCTTGCCGTAATTGAATTTTTTTTCGGGTATCGGGCGACGGTCGTCCCGGTCCCCAGCCTTTCGGGAGAACAGCGGATGTCGAAGATTAAGGTCAAAGGCTCCATCGTGGAGCTCGACGGCGACGAGATGACGCGCATCATCTGGGCCTTCATCAAGGACAAGCTGATCCTGCCCTATCTCGATGTCGACCTGAAGTACCATGACCTGTCGATCGAGAGCCGCGACGACAGCGACGACCAGATCACGGTGGACGCGGCCAACGCCATCAAGGAGCACGGGGTCGGCGTCAAGTGCGCCACCATCACCCCCGACGAGGCGCGAGTCGAGGAGTTCAGCCTCAAAAAGATGTGGCGCTCGCCCAACGGTACCATCCGCAACATCCTGGGCGGTACCGTCTTCCGCCAGCCCATCATCTGCCAGAACGTGCCCCGGCTGGTGCCCGGCTGGACCAAGCCCATCGTCATCGGCCGCCATGCCTTCGGCGACCAGTACCGGGCCACCGACTTCACGGTTCCGGGCGCCGGCAAGCTGACCGTGCGCTTCGAGCCCACCGACGGCGGCACCGCCATCGAGCACGAGGTCTTCAACTTCCCCGAGGGCGGCGTCGCCATGACCATGTACAACCTCGACGATTCCATCCGCGGCTTCGCCCGGGCCTGCATGGGCTACGGCCTCGATTTTGGGTGGCCGGTGTACCTGTCGACCAAGAACACCATCCTCAAGGCCTACGACGGGCGCTTCAAGGACCTCTTCCAGGAGGTCTTCGAGGCCGAATACAAGGATAAATTTGAGGCCGCCGGAATCACCTACGAGCACCGGCTCATCGACGACATGGTGGCCGCCGCCCTCAAATGGGAAGGCGGCTTCGTGTGGGCCTGTAAGAACTACGACGGCGATGTGCAATCGGACACGGTGGCCCAGGGCTTCGGCTCGCTGGGCCTGATGACGTCGGTGCTGTTGACGCCGGGCGGCAATACCGTGGAGGCGGAAGCCGCCCACGGCACGGTAACCCGCCACTACCGCCAGCACCAGCAGGGCAAGGAGACGTCGACCAACCCCATCGCCTCGATCTTCGCGTGGACCCGCGGCATCGCCTACCGCGGCAAGTTCGACGGGACGCCGGACGTGGTGGACTTCGCCGAGAGCCTGGAAAGGGTGTGCGTCGAGACCGTGGAATCGGGCTTCATGACCAAGGACTTGGCGCTCCTCATCGGCCCCGACCAGGCATGGCTCAACACCCAGGCCTTCCTCGACAAGCTCGACGAGAACCTGCAAAAGGCTATGGGATAGAGACGCTGGGTCGGTCAAGACCCTCGACGTATAAGAGCCAAAGCCGTGCACCGGCGAAGCCCGAAATAGCCCTTGCCGGCGGTGTGCCGTGAATAAGGGGATTGAGTTGTGGCGTTCAAAGTCGGGTTGGTCCCGATGGGGGATGACACAGGGCTGATTGTTCCCGCCAATGCGCTTGCCCAGATGAAGGTTAAGGCGGGAGACACCGTGCATCTTATTGAGATGCCAGGCGGTTATCTGTTGACACCTCGGGACCCTGATTTTGTCCGGATGATGGAGGCCACGCGGGAATTTATGGATAAGTACAGCGATGTCTTGAGCAAGCTGGCAAGATCTTGATCCCGGCGAAGTAGATGAGCCCGACTTGGCCCGCTGGATCGAGGCTAACGCGGAGTCCGCCTGAACCGCTTCTCCCCTTGACGGCGGCTCCCCGTCCCCTTAAATACGCTGCTCTCCAGGGGCCGCGCCCATGCGGCCCGCCAAATCCAATCACGAAGGCGACGGGAAAATGGCACGACGCTGCGCAGTGACCGGCAAGGGTGTACAGGCCGGCAACACCGTGAGCCACGCCCACAACAAGATGCGGCGGCGCTTCCTGCCCAACCTGCAGGCGGCGTCCATGATGAGCGATGCGCTGGCCACCACGGTACGCCTGCGCATCAGCACGGCGGCGCTGCGCACCATCGAGCACAAGGGCGGACTCGACGCCTACCTGCTGGGTACCAAGGACGCCAAGCTTCCGGTCGAGGCGCGGCGCATCAAGCGGCGCATCAAGAAGGCATTGGTGTCGAGGGCGACGAAGGTGGCCTGAGGCATCCTCCACGGCGCTCTCCGCGCCGGCCCGTATTATCCTGACTCATCGGCGGCCAAGCGCGAGAAGGCGCGTTCGAGCACGACCACGTCGCCGTTGTCGAGCGTCGCCGCGCCGGTCGGGTGGAAACCGGCAAGGGTGGCATAGGTGAGCACCGACCATCCGCTGGGGTCGCTCACCCAGCCAACCAGAGCCCGGCTCGACCCGAACGCCTCGGTCAGCGCCAGGAGCCGCCCGTCGCCGGGCAGGGTGAGAGGATCGATGGCGCCGTTCGAAGGCGACGATGATCTCCCCCTCGACACCGGCGCACATGGCCTCGGCGTCGGTCGAGAAGGTGCCCTCGAGCGGCGCCCCGTCGAGGCCGCTCATGGCGCCCATGTTGGTGTTTCGAAGCCCCGTCAGTT
>DASCNF010000036.1:0-12993 GCA_036011345.1 Rhodospirillales bacterium
GTAGGCGGGTGTATCGTCGATGGGGGACACCACCTTGACCAATCCGCTCTCCATGGTGACCTCAATACCGAGCCCGCCGAACTCGCCACGGGTTTGCACGCGCATTTCGCGGAAACTCTTGGCGTTGAGATAGCTGGAATGGGGGTCGAGCGAGGTCAGCATGCCGTTGATGGCGGCCTCGATCAGCTCCTGATCGGTCGGTTGCTCCACATAATCGGCGCGCAACCGCTCGAATACGTCGCCAAACAAATTGAGCAGCTCATACGTGTCGGTCTTATCCTTCTCGGCCCGCGCGGCGTTTCCCAGGGGCAACCCCATCAGGCCGGCCATCAAGACCGCAACGAGCAATCGAAACTTCATCCGCTTACCCTACCTTTCCTTGCCGCCAGCCACGGCAGGGGATTGATCGGCTGGCCGTCGCGGCGCAATTCCACGTAAAGAGTAGGCTTTTGCCCATTCGGCTTCCCCATGACACCAACCGGCTCACCAGCCGACACTGATTGTCCGATGGCGTTGTCGATACGGGCCAAGCCGGCGAGAAGACTATGATATCCCTCGCCGTGTTCGATGATCAAGAGTTGCCCATACCCGCGGAAGCGGCCGGCAAAGACCACCTGCCCGCCGTGAGGGGCGACCACCCGCGCCCCGGCCCGGGTCTCGATGACGATTCCCTTGCGGGTCAGGCCGGTGGCGGAAGCTTGGCCGTAGAGCCCGATCAAACGGCCGACGGCGGGAAACGGAAGCGTGCCCCGCGCCTGCTTGATCGACTGCCCGGGCGGCGGCTTGGCAGCGGCCGGGCTCGGCGGCGCGCGCTTCTCCTCTTTCCTGCGGCGTTCCGCCCTGAGGCGCTTGAGAAACCCGCGCAGGCTTTTGGCTTGGCGCGCCATGGCGCGGTAGCGGCGCGCCGCCTCCTCGCTCTCCGACAGCGTTTGCCGCCGCGCCTCCTTCTTCCTGGAGAGCAGGGCGTCGAGGCGGGTGCGCTTCTCCTCCATGGCCGCCGTAGCGACCGCCATTTCGCCGCGGCGGTGGTCCAGGTGCCGGCGCGTCTCGGCGAGGGCCAGCACTTCGCCGCGCAGGCGCCCGGCGCGGCTTTTGATGCGCGGCACCGCCGCCCTGAGGAGGATGGCGCTACGCACCATGTCGGCGATGCCGAGCGGCTGGACGATCAACGCCTCGGGCGGACGCCGGGCCAGTCTCTCCAAGGCCATCAGGACACGGGCGAATTGTCCGCGGTTGCGCTCGAGGCGCCGTATTTTTGCCTCTTCCTCACGCCGCAAGCGCGCCAGGCCAACCCCCAGTTCGGAAACGTTCGCCTCGTGGTCCTGGAGGGCCCCGGCGGCTTCGACCAGTTGCTTCTGGAGGCCCAGCACCTCTCTTTGCAACGCGCCGGCCTTGCGCTTGAGGAGGCGCTGCTTCTGGCGGTCCTTTTCGAGGGTCCGTTCCATCCCTTGCAAGCGGTTTTTCGTGGCGGCGCTCTCGGACGCGCCCCAGCCCGGCGGCGCCGCCATCAGCACGACCGCCGCTACAAGGAAACCAGACAAATAGCCGCAGGCAGGGATCACTCGGGCCCCTTTATTGCGCCGCCGCCGTCTCGGCGCCGTCTTCGAGAACCAGCGAACGGCCCGTCATCTCGTCCGGCCGCGCCAGCCCCATGAGGCGAAGGACGCTGGGCGCCACGTCGGCCAAGCGGCCATCGCCGAGGCCGCGCACCCAAGGCGGCGCGTTGACCAGGACCAAGGGCACCGGGTTGAGGGTGTGGCCGGTGTGGGGCTGGCCGGTGCCCGTATCGTGCATCATCTCGACGTTGCCGTGGTCCGACGTAATCAACAGGGCGCCGCCAGCCTCAACCACCGCGGCCTCCACCTTGGCGAGACAGGTGTCCACGGCCTCGGCCGCCGCCCGCGCAGCGCCCAGGTCACCGGTGTGCCCGACCATGTCGCCGTTGGCGTAGTTGACGATGATCAAATCGAAACGCCCGGAGCCTATAGCGTCCACCAGCCTGGCCGTGACCTCGCCCGCCGACATCGCCGGCGCCAGGTCGTAGGTGGCCACCTTCGGCGAGGGCACGAGGATGCGCTCCTCGCCGGGAAACAGTCGCTCCCGCCCGCCGTTGAGGAAGAAGGTGACGTGGGCGTACTTCTCGGTCTCGGCGAGGCGCAACTGGGTCATGGCGGCGTCGGCCACCACCTGGCCGAGAATGTTGTCGAGCTCGACGAGCGGCAGCACCGCCTCGAAAAACCGGTTGAGGTCAGCCGAGTATTCGACCATGCCGGCGTGCGCCGCGAAGTCGACGACGGGCTGGCGGGAAAAGCCGTCGAATCCCGGATCGGCCAGGGCGGCCAGGATCTGGCGCACCCGATCGGCGCGGAAATTGGCGACCAGGATGCCGTCGCCATCCTTCATGCCGGCGTATCCGCCGATCACCGTGGGCACGATGAATTCGTCGCCTAGGCCGGCGGCGTAACCCTGCTCGACGGCGGCCAGCACCGTGCCGGCCGCCTCGCCCTCGGCCGCGACCAGGGCGCGGTAGGCCCGTTCCACGCGCTCCCAGCGCCGGTCCCGGTCCATGGCGTAATAGCGCCCGCCCACCGTCGCCACGCTCACCCCGTCGAGGCCGGCCACGTCGTCGAGGAAGCGCTTCACGAAACCAAGCGCGCTCTTCGGCGGCGTGTCGCGCCCATCGAGGAGCGCGTGCACGGCAATCGGCACCCCGGCCCTGGCAAGGATGCCCGCCAGGGCCGCCATGTGCTTCTGGTGGGCGTGCACGCCGCCCGGCGACAGCAATCCGATCAGGTGACAGGTGCCGCCGCTCGCCGCCAGGCTTTCGGAGAGACGCCCGAGGACCGGGCTCAGCGCCAGGGAGCCGTCGGCCAGCGCCGCGTCGATACGCGGCAGGTCCTGGACCACTACCCGCCCGGCGCCGATGTTCGTGTGCCCGACCTCGGAGTTACCCATCTGGCCAGCGGGCAGCCCAACGTCGCCGGCGGCGGCGTCGAGGCGCGCCTTGGGGCATTGCGTCATGAAGCGGTCCCAGGCCGGCGTCGCGGCCAGCGCGATGGCGTTGTCGGCGCGCTCGGCGCGTGCCCCCCAACCGTCGAGGATGCATAGCACGACAGGCCTGGGCGGCGCCCCTTCGGGTTCGGATTTCGACATGGCGCCAATATATGTCGAAACCGTCCGAGCGCGATAGTCGGGGACACCGCGCCCCTTCCACCCACCCCTCTACCCCCCCCTACTCCCTGTGGTACGGGTGGCCGGAAAGGATGCACTGGGCGCGGTAGATCTGCTCGGCCAGCATGGCGCGCGCCAGCAGGTGGGGCCAAGTCATGGTGCCCAGCGAAAGCACCAACTCGGCGCCCCCCGTCACCGCCCCGTCGAGACCGTCGGCGCTGCCGATGAGGAAGGCCACGTCCTTGACGCCCCCATCGCGCCAGGCGCCCAGACGCTTGGCGAAGGCGGCGCTGGTGAGCGTCTTTCCCGCCGCGTCGAGGGCGACCACCACGGCGCCGTCAGGCACCGCCTTGAGCAATAGCTCGCCCTCGTGGCGCACAGCGTCCGGCGCCGTCAGGGCGCGCCGCGACCTCACCTCCTTGACGGCGAGGGGAAACGAGATGCGCGCCGCGTAGCGATCGAAAAGGGCGACCTCATGCGCCCCGGCCCGGCCAGCGCGGCCGACGGTGGCGACGAGGAGGCGCGGGGTCGCGCCGGCGGCCCGGTGGCGGCTTTCGCGGCGCCGCTTCAGGCGGTCATCTCCCCGGGTATCCTCCCGTTCGCCCCCGGCCCGCCGTCGGGCGGCGATCCAGGCTCCGGCCGCGGCCCGCTCCATATCCTCTCGAGATTGTAGAAGGCGCGGATTTCCGGCCGGAAGAGATGCACGATGACGTCGCCGGCGTCGATCAACACCCAGTCGCATTGCGGCAATCCCTCGACGGAAACCCGTTCGAGGCCGCTTTTCTTGAGTCGCTCCCGGAGGTATTCTGTAATGGCGCCGATCTGGCGCTGCGAGGTGCCGCTGGCGACGACCAGGAAATCGGCGATGTCGGTCTTGCCGGCGAGACGGATGACGACGACGTCTCGCGCCTTGTCGTCATCCAGGGATTTTTCCACCAGCTCGAGCATGTGCGCCGCGGCCGGTGGCTTCTTTTTCTTGTCTGCTATGGTTTGCTCCTTCTAGTGGCCTGTATCACCTAAATTGCGCCCTGGCGGCGGGCCCGGATGCGCGTCGCCGAGGCCGGGTTGCGTGGCCTGTTCAGGAAGACCCAGGCGGGCGGACGCATGTCGGCCAACCTGCTGGCGCGGGCAACGCCCTGCCGGGCTGCGCGGAAGCGCCGAGCCGCCCTGCCCGACAACGCCCTAAAAGAATAGGAGGGACGGGCGAAAACCGCAATCGCTACCGTGCGGAATATGCCGGGCCAGCCCTTCCAGCGGCACACCTCGGCCAAGTTGTCGGCGCCCATGATCCACACGAAGCGGACGGCGGGGAAGCGCCCTTTGAGGGCACAGACCGTGTCCCTGGTGTAGCGCGTGCCCAATTCGCACTCGATGCCGGTGACGCGGATTCGCCCATCCCCGACGAGGGCGCGGGCGGCCTCAACGCGCCCCTCGAAAGGAGCCATGTCGGCCGCCGTCTTGAGTGGGTTCTGGGGCGACACCAGCCACCACACCTCGTCGAGGCGTAGCTGTTCCAGGGCTTGGCGGCTAATCTCCAGGTGCCCTTCGTGTGCCGGGTTGAAGGAGCCGCCGAGCAGCCCGACGCGGCGGGCGCCGCCGTCGGGGTTCAGGGACGGCACTGGCCGGGACTCAGGGACGGCATTGGCCGGTGCCGCGGACGAGGTACTTGAAACTGGTCAACTGCTCGACGCCGACCGGGCCGCGGGCGTGCAGCTTGCCCGTCGAGATGCCGATCTCGGCGCCCATGCCGAACTCGCCGCCGTCGGCGAACTGGGTCGAGGCGTTGACCATGACGATCGCCGAATCCAGGCGGTTGAGAAAGGTCTCGGCGGCGTCAGCGTCCTCGGTGATGATGGCCTCGGTGTGGCCCGAGCCGTGGCGGCTGATGTGATCGATGGCCCCGTCGACGCCGTCCACCATCTTCACCGAGATGATGGCGTCCAGATATTCGGTGTCCCAGTCGGCCTCGGTGGCCGGTTCCAGGCGGCCATCCACGGCCCGCGCTTCCCCGTCGCCGCGCACCTCGCAGCCGGCCTCGATGAGGTCCCCGACGATGGAAGGCAGCGCGCTGGCGGCCGCGCAGCGGTCGACGAGGAGCGTCTCGGTGGTGCCGCAGATGCCGGTGCGGCGCATCTTGGCGTTAACGACGACGGCGCGCGCCATCTTGGCGTCGGCGGCGCCGTCCACGTAGGTGTGGCAGATGCCCTCCAGGTGCTTGAAAAGCGGGATACGGCTCTCGGCAACGACGCGCTCGACCAGCGACTTGCCGCCGCGCGGCACAATGACGTCGATGAACTGGCTCATCCTCAGCATCTTGCCGACGGCGGCGCGGTCGGTGGTCGGCACCAGCTGGATGGCGGCGCTGGGCAGGTTGGCCTCGGCCAGCCCACGGTGCAGGGCGACGGCGATGGCGGCCGACGAATGATGGCTCTCGGAGCCGCCGCGCAAGATGGCCGCGTTGCCCGCCTTCAGGCACAACCCGCCGGCGTCAGCGGTGACGTTGGGCCGCGATTCGTAGATCACGCCGATGACCCCCAAGGGCACCCGTACACGCGATATGTCGAGGCCGTTGGGGCGCCCCCACTGGGCCAGCACCTGGCCCACCGGATCGGCCAGCGCCGCGATCTCCTCGAGGCCCCGCGCCATGGCCTCGACACGGCCCTGGTCGAGCCCGAGACGGTCAAGCATGGGCCCGGAGAGCCCCTTGTCGCGCGCCGCCGCCATGTCGGCCCCGTTGGCGGCGAGGACATCACCCTCTATCTCCTTGAGCGCCTCGGCGGCGGCCAGGAGCGCCCGGTCCTTGGCCTCGCCGGGTGCCACCGCCAGGGCGGCGGCGGCGGCCTTGGCGTCGGCACCGAGGCGCTCCATGAGGGCGGCGATGTCCGCTTCCCGGTCCACTGATTGGGTTCGCGCCGTTGTCATGACAGCACCAGATCGTCCCTGTGAATCATTTCATCGCGGCCACGGTAGCCGAGAAGGCTCTCTATTTCACCGCTTTTGTAGCCCATGATACGGCGTGCGTCAGACGCCGAATAGGCGCTAATGCCGCGCCCCACCTCTGTCCCCTGGGCGTCCTTGACGATGACCGCGTCGCCGCGCTCGAAATCGCCCTCGATGACGTTGACGCCGGCCGGCAGCAGGCTGCGGCCCTGGCGCAGCGCCTTGAGCGCGCCGGCGTCGACGCCGATGGAACCGGCCGGCTTGAGGGCGCCGGCGATCCAGCGCTTGCGTGCCGTCCTCGGCGATGCCTGGGGGACAAACCAGGTGCAGGGCGCGCCGGTCTCGATGCAGGCCAAGGGATGGAGCACGGTGCCGTCGGAGATCACCACGCGGCAACCGGCGCCGAGGCATATCCTTGCGGCGGCCAGCTTGGTCACCATGCCCCCGGAGCCGTCGCCGGGCTTGGCGGCGCCGGCCATGGCCTCGATGTCGGCTGTGATGGCGCGCACCTCGGGGATCAGGCGGGCGCCAGCGTCGCGGCGCGGATCGGCGCTATAAAAACCGTCGATATCGGAGAGCAGCACCAGGGTATCGGCGCTCATCATGACGGCGACGCGGGCGGCCAGGCGGTCGTTGTCGCCGAAGCGTATCTCGTCGGTGGCCACGGTATCGTTCTCGTTGATCAGGGGCACGGCGCCGAGGCGCAAGAGAGCGTCGAGGGTATTGCGCGCGTTGAGGTAGCGGCGCCGGCTTTCGGTGTCCTCGAGGGTGAGCAGGACCTGGGCCACGGTAATGCCGCGATGGGCCAAGGTCTCCTGATAGGCGTGGGCCAGGCGGATCATGCCGGTGGCCGCAGCGGCCTGCTTTTCCTCGAGTTTCAGGGCGGTCTCGCCGAGGCCCAGGTGCCGGCGGCCGACGGCGATGGCCCCCGACGAAACAACAATCACCTCCTGGCCCCGTTTCCGGCACGCCGTCAGGTCGTCGGCCAGAGCCTCCAGCCAACGACGGTGCAGGGTGCCGCGTTCGGAATCGACGAGCAGGGCCGAGCCGATCTTGACGATTATCCTCTTGCCGCGCGCCAGGGCGTCCGCTTGGCGCTTGCCGCTCATCGGACCCTGCTCATCGGACAGAAGCCTCGGGCTCCGCCTCCAGGGCGGCGCGGCGCTGGCGCGCCATGACGAAGAGGGTGCGCCGTATCTCGGGCACCCCGGTGCCGGCGACGGCGGAAATCTCCGACACGTCGTGGCCGACGGCCGTAGCCAGGGCGCGCCTCTTTCGCTGGGCGTCCTCGGGGGTCAACGCGTCGCACTTGTTGAGGGCGACGAACTCGGGCTTTTGGGCAAGGCCGGCGCCGTAGGCCTCGAGCTCGCCGCGCACCGTCAGGTAGGCGGCGGCAACGTCCTCGCCGGTGCCGTCGACCAGGTGCAGCAGCACGGCGCAGCGCTCGACGTGGCCGAGGAAGCGGGTGCCTAGCCCGGCTCCGGTGTGGGCGCCCTCGATGAGGCCGGGGATGTCGGCGAGCACCACCTCGTCGCCGTCGACGTAGGCGACGCCCAGATGCGGGTGAAGTGTGGTGAAGGGATAGTCGGCTATCTTGGGATGGGCCCGGCTGACCGCTGAGAGAAAGGTCGACTTACCGGCGTTGGGCAACCCGATCAGGCCAACGTCGGCGATCAGCTTGAGCCTTAGCCACAGCCAGCGTTCCTCACCCGGGTGGCCACTGTCGGCGCGCCTGGGCGCCCGGTTGATCGAGGACTTGAAGTGGACGTTGCCGAAACCGCCGTCGCCACCGCCGAGCAGGACCAGGCGCTGGCCTTGGCGCACCAGGTCTGTGATCAGCGTTTCCTTGTCCTCGTCGAGAATCTGGGTCCCCACCGGCACCTTGATCACCACGTCATCGCCCCCGGCGCCGGTGCGCTCGCGGCCTGAGCCATTGTTGCCGCGGCCGGCCTTGAAATGTTGGCGGTAGCGGAAGTCGATAAGCGTGTTGAGGCCGTCGGCGCACTCGACGACCACGTCGCCGCCGCGCCCGCCGTCGCCGCCGGCGGGGCCGCCGAACTCGACGTTCTTCTCGCGGCGGAAGGCAACGCAGCCGTTGCCGCCGTCGCCACTTTTCACGAAGATCCTTACTTCATCGAGAAATTTCATGGCCTAATCTTCATGGCGGAGGCCCAATAAAAAAAGGGGAATGGCCAGCCATTCCCCCGCGTCGCTTACGCGAATGGCCGGAAGACGGCTCAGGCCGACGGCTCCACGGAGACGAAGACCTTTCCTTGTGCGCGGCGGCGGTACGCCACGCGCCCCTCGCCCAGCGCGAAGATCGTGTGGTCCTTGCCGAGGCCGACATTCTCGCCGGGATGATACTTGGTGCCGCGCTGGCGCACGATGATGTTGCCGGGGATGACGTTTTCGCCGCCGTACTTCTTGATGCCGAGCCGCCGCCCGATGGTATCGCGGCCGTTGCGCGAGCTGCCGCCTGCTTTCTTGTGTGCCATGCCGCCTCACTCCTTGGGCTTGGACTTGGCCGGGGCCTTGGCCTTGGCCTTGGCCTTGGCCTTGGCCTTGGGTTTAGCCGGGGCCTTGGTCTTGGGCTTGGCCGGGGCCTTGGCCTTGGTCTTGGCCTTGGCCGGGACCTTGACTTCCTTGGCGGGAGCCTCCTCGGCCTTGGCCTTGGGTTGGGCTTCCTTGGCCGGCGTCTTCGCGGTTTCGGCCTTGGCCTTGGCGGCTGGTTTGACGCCGGTCGGGCTGATGCCGGTGATCCTGAGCACCGTCAGGTCCTGACGATGGCCTTTCTTGCGGCGGTAGTTCTTGCGGCGCCGCTTCTTGAAGACGATGATCTTGTCACCGCGGGTCTGATCGACGACCTCGGCGAACACCGCGGCCTTGTCGAGGACCGGCACGCCGACACTGGGCGTCTTGCCGGGCTCGGCGATCATCAGCACGTCTTGAAACTCAAGCACGGCGCCGGGCTCGCCGGCCAGCTTCTCGACGACGATCACGTCGTCCCCCGCCACTCGGTACTGCTTACCGCCGGTTTTGATGACAGCGAACATGGCCCGCCTGAACAGCCAATTCAAAGAGGCCCCGCCACCATCCGCGAGGCCCTCCCAAGAGAGCCGGCACTATAGGCCTTGCGCCTTGGTTGTCAACGGCCAAGGCGGCGGCGGATCAGGCCGCGTGCGGGTGTGGAGCCTGTTGGTTAACGGCGCCTACGACATCGATAGCGGAACGCCGTTCACCCCCTATCTCGGCGGCGGCATCGGGGCCGCAATGGTCGAGGTCGACGCCCTCATGCCGATCGCCGGCATCGGCTACCGGCTCGGGGACCGGCTGCATCTTTTCGGCGACTACCGCTATTTCGCGACCCCGGATCCCGGCCTGTGTACCGACGGCGGCACCGCCATCGACGCCGAATACGCCAGCCACGTGGTGATGATCGGCACGCGCTGGTTGCTGGGAGGCCACGACTAGGGGGCCATCGTTGCAGCGCGAGTCACAACCCTCCTACTTCGAGACGCTCGCTTTGCGGGCTCCTCAGCATGAGGCTTTCTTTTTGGGATAAGGCCTTAGCACCTAATCCTGAGGAGGCCCGGAGGGCCGTCTCGAAGGAGAAGACGCGTAATGCGGATTCGTGATCCCGAGCCCTAGCCGCCGCCGCTCAGAGCACCTCTTCGGCAACCAGGCGCAGCGCCGCCGCGTCGGCGCCGCCGAGCAGCAGGCTATCCACCCACCCCTTGGCCGCGGCGTCCTTCCAGACGCCAAGGCGCTCGGCGATGCGCGGCGGCGGGCCGACCAGCGCCACTTCGTCGACCAGGGCGTCGGGGACGGCGGCCACCGCGTCGGCGCGGCGCCCGATGAGGTACGCATCCTGGATCGCACGGGCAGCCTCGGCGTAGCCCAGCCGATTTACGTAATCGGTGTAGAAGTTCTTGTCGCGCGCCCCCATGCCGCCGACGTAGAGGGCGATCTGCTCCTTGACGGGCCGCCGGCAGGCCTCCAGGTCGTCGCCGACGTGGATTTGCACGAAGGGGGCGATCTCGAAGGTCTCCAGGCTGTTGCGCCCGGCCGAGGCGGCGAACCCCTGGCTGAGGGCGTCGTCGAACAGATCGAACCTTTCGGGGTTCATCCACAGGGGGAAAAAGCCGTCGGCAACCTCGGCCGCCGTGCACACCCCGGCCGGCGAGATGGTGCCGGTAAATATCCTGAGCGAAGGATCGCCGTGCAGGATGCTTTTCAGGGGCTTGCCGAGGCCGCTCGCCCCTTCGCCGCGGTAGGGGATGGCGTAGTGGAAGCCCTCGTGGGCGAGGGGCTCGCGGCGGGCCAGGATCTTGCGCACAATCTCTATGTACTCGCGGGTGCGGGTGTGCGGGCGACCGTAGGGAACCCCGTACCAGCCCTCCACCACCTGCGGTCCGGAGGGGCCGAGCCCCAGCACGAAGCGCCCGCCGGACAGCGCCTGCAGGGTCATCGCCGTCATCGCCGCCATGGCCGGGGTGCGCGCCGGCATCTGCATGATGGCGGTGCCGACCTTGAGCGTCGTGGTTTGGCTGAGGATCCAGGCGGCCGGCGTCACGGCGTCGGAGCCGTAGGCCTCCGACGTCCACGCCGAATCGTAGCCGAGACGTTCGGCTTCCTCGATGAGTTCCATGTCGATGGCGAATTGGGCGCCGGAATAGCCGATGACCAGGCCGAGACGCATGGGGGCCCCCTCTCTACGATACAGTCCGATGGGGAAAGCCAGCCACACCCCGGCCTGACAGTCAAGAAGGATGATCGTGGGCGCGCCTCAGGCGTTGATGCCGTTCTCGGCGAGGAAGCTTTCCATGGCGGCAAAACACAGTTCGGGGTGTTCGACCTGCATCAGGTGGTTGGTGTCGGGGATGCACTCGTAGGCGTGGTCGAAGGCCTCGCCGATAGCGCGGTTGGCGACGCTCGGCCACAGGTGGTCCTCGGGCTCCGGGTCGGCGCCGACGAACTTGAGCGGCCCCGGGATTTCGCCGAGCTTGGGCCACACGGTGGTGTCCATGTTGCAGGCGTAGATCGCCGATTCCATGCGCCGTGGGCACCTCAGCACCCAATCGCCGGCCGCCTCGTCGGGCTTGAGCACGGCACGCGCCATGCCGAGATGCGCCCCCGGAACCCACCGGTAATGGGTCTTGGCGCCGGACAGCATGTCGGCCAACTCCTCGGGGCCTTCGAACCGGTCGGGCCTTCTCAGGGCCCAGCTGGCCAGCCTTTCCTCGCCGTCGAGGGCGGCTGCCTGGAACGGGTGCCCGTCACCCGGGGCAAGCGGCGGATCGAAGACGACCAGGGCGTCCCAGCGCCAGCCCCGCGTCACCGCCAAATCCAGGTTGGAAACGGCGGACACCGAATGAAAGGCGCCGATGGTCGTTTTTTGCCTCCAGCGCTTGGGGATCTCGTCAAGCACGTGGTCGATGTCGTCGACGAAGGCCGAGATGCTGTGGCCGTGGGGCCCGTGAAACGGGTTGTGGCCGTGGCTGCGCAGATCGAAGAGCACCACCTCGTACCGCTCCTCAAGCAGGCGCCACAACGGATAGTACCCGTCCATGGCGAAGCCGTTGCCGTGACTCATGACGACGCGCGGTCCCTTGGTGTTGCCGTGTTGGCGGACACGGATGATGGCGCCGTCGTCCATGGTCAGCTCGAAGGCCTGCTGCGGTTCCGGCGGCACCGGCGCTGCGGACGCGACAGGCGCACCTGTGGGGCCGGTATCGGTATTTTGCGGGGAAATGGCGGGGGTATCCTTTTGGCTCGAGGCCGGAGAGGGCCGGGTCTCGTTGGGCGCCGCGATTGGCGCTGGCGGGGCGGGATTATAGGAGCAGCCGCGAAGCGCCGGCAAGGGGAATGGAAGGGGCTTCCCCCGTACCCCGGAAAGGGGCGCCCTCGGGTCTGGCCCCCGCCGCCTCCAGTTGCGGCGGCGGGGGCTTTTCGCTAGGCTCCGCGCGCCCGACGGCCGGCGGGACGAGCCCCTGGAGGGGTGCCGGAGTGGTTGAACGGGGCGGTCTCGAAAACCGATTATTGGTGTATTATCTATTATCCCGTCCGGCTGCGTCCAATTTAGTGTCGGATTTCTCAGCTTTTTCAACGGGTCCGTTCTTCCCTGTCCAGCCTCGTACTAGCTGATGTTATCTAGTTTAGGTGGCCAGATAGGTGGTCTGGTCCTACCGCTTCCCAACCGCTTTCAGCCACCCCCACCTCATGTCCGCCAATCCCTCGGCCAGGATGATTCTCGCGCACTGCGGCTCGAACACCGGACCGAAAGACGTGAAACCTCTCTTCGAGAAGTACCCCAACTTCTTCTGTGACCTCTCGGCGCGCTCGGTTCCCAAGATCCCGGCAAAGGCTTTTGTCCATAAGCCGGAACAGAAGATTTTCGGTCCCGACGGCATTGTGTCGGGATGGAAGGATCTGATCGAAGAAATGCCGGATCGTTTCCTGGTGGGATCAGACGTCTATGACGGCGCCAAATATGCGAAGGCCATCAAGGTTATCCGGAAGGGATTGCTTGGAAATCTAAGTCCGGAGACGGTGGAAAAGGTCGCCTATAAGAATGCAATCAAACTTTTCGGGCTTCAGTAACGGCTTGCCGCCGTTTCCTATCTTGAAGAGATCCTTTGGGCCGGGTTGGATCGGGTGATTCAATATTAAGCCTCTGCCTTACTATCTCCGTACTCTGCCTGGCGGCTAGGCATCGCTCGCCCGGTGAATATCCATTATTGTAGCTAGACATCGGACAGCTTTGAGAAATGGCCGTTCAGAGTACTGCACGTCGGGCTGAGGCACCGCAGGAGGCCACGTCGGTCGCCATGGCTAAGACCGTACCGGAAGCTGAGTCGAAAGCGGCAGCAGCGAAACCCGTTC
>DASCNF010000037.1:0-2342 GCA_036011345.1 Rhodospirillales bacterium
GTAATAGGTAGTTCCCTGTTTCAGTTCTCTGGTGTAGAGCATAACCTGTTTATCTTCGTCCAATGGCATGAACGCACCCATTTTGAGGTATTCTCCTGTGTCAAACTTGTGTCAAACCAGTGATGCCACAAAAATTAGATGTCTGTATTATAACACAAATTTCATTGCGTGTGTAACTTTGTGTTAAAATAAAAAGTAATGATTCCAATGACTTCCGATGGTAAGTGGGAATTCTGGATCGACCGTGGCGGCACTTTCACCGACATCGTGGCGTGCAAGCCGGACGGCGCGCTGGTCACCCACAAGCTGCTCTCGGAGAACCCCGGACGCTACCAGGACGCCGCCCTGCAAGGGGTGCGCGACCTGTTGGGGGTGACCGTCGACGCCGACATCCCGACCGAGGCCGTCGAGGCGGTGAAGATGGGCACCACGGTGGCCACCAACGCCCTCCTCGAACGCAAGGGAGAACGTACCGTGCTGCTCATCACCAAGGGCTTCCACGACGCGCTTCGCATCGGCTATCAGAACCGCCCGCACCTCTTCGCCCGCCACATCGTGCTGCCCGAACTCCTCTACGAGCGGGTCATCGAGGTCGACGAGCGCTACTCGGCGGAAGGCGAGGAGCTTCACCCGGTCGAGCTCGACGCGGCGCGCGCCGCTCTCGAGGAGGCCTACGCCGACGGCATTCGCTCGGCTGCCATCGTCTTCGTGCACGGCTACCGCCATCACGACCACGAGGTGGCAGTGGCGGAGATCGCCCGCGATGTGGGGTTCCCCCAGGTCTCGGTGTCGCACGAGGTGAGCCCGCTGATGAAACTGGTGGGGCGCGGCGACACCACGGTGGTCGACGCCTACGTGTCGCCCATCCTGCGCCGCTACGTGGACCGGGTAGCCTCGGAACTGGGCGCGGCGCGGCTCATGTTCATGCAGTCCAACGGCGGGCTCGCCGACGCCAGATTTTTCCAGGGCAAGGACAGCATCCTGTCGGGCCCCGCTGGCGGCATCGTCGGTGCCGTGCGCACCTCTGACATGGCGGGCTTCAACAAGATCATCACCTTCGACATGGGCGGAACGTCGACCGACGTCGCCCACTTCAACGGCGAATACGAGCGCGCCTTCGAGACCCTGGTCGCCGGCGTGCGCATGCGCGCGCCCATGATGCGCATCCACACGGTGGCGGCCGGCGGCGGCTCGATCCTGCATTTCGACGGCTCGCGCTACCGCGTCGGCCCCGACTCGGCGGGCGCCGATCCGGGCCCGGCGTGCTACCGCCGCGGCGGGCCGCTGACCGTGACCGACGCCAACCTGATGGTCGGCAAGATCCAGTCTCGGTTCTTCCCCAAGGTTTTCGGCCCAGGCGCCGACGAGGCCCCGGACCCCGACACCGTGCATCGGAAGTTCACCGCGCTGGCCGCCGAAATCGAGGCGGAGACGGGGGATGAGCGCTCCCCCGTCGAGGTCGCCGACGGCTACCTCAAGATCGCCGTCGACAACATGGCCAACGCCATCAAGAAGATCTCCATCCAGCGCGGCTACGACGTCACCGAGTACACCCTCAATAGCTTCGGCGGCGCCGGCGGCCAGCACGCCTGCCTGGTGGCCGACGCCCTCGGCGTCACCCGGGTCTTTATCCATCCCTTCGCCGGCGTGCTTTCGGCCTACGGCATGGGGCTGGCCGAGCATCGGGTTATCAGGGAACGCGCCGTCGAGGTCATCCTCGACGACGGTCTCGTTGGTTACCTCGATGGCACCCTCGGCGAGATGGAGAAGGACGGCCGCGATGAGATGGCGCGCCAAGGCGTCGAGGCGTCGCGGATGCGGGCCGTGCGCAAGGTGCATTTACGCTACGAGGGCACCGATTCGCCCCTCGAGGTGGAGTATGCCTCGCGCGCCGACATGGTGGCCGAGTTCGAGACCGCCCACCACCTGCAGTACGGGTTCATCGCGCCCGAGAAGCGGCATATCGTCGAACAGGTCACCGCCGAGATCATCGGCGGTGCCTCGGAGGTGGAGGACGCCGAATTCACCACCGAGGTGGGCGCCGCGGCGCCGGCCCCTCTCGCCGTGGTCGAAGCCTACATGGAAGGCACCGCACGCCGGACCGGGGTCTACGACCGTGACGCCATGATCCCCGGCAACTGCGTCGATGGACCCGCCGTCATCATCGAGTCCAACGCGACCACGGTCGTCGAGCCCGGGTGGATAGCGGAGATGACGGCACTCAACCACATGGTTCTGAGCCGCGTCGAGCCGCGGCCGGGCCAAGCGGAAGTCGGCACCGAGGCCGACCCGGTGTTGCTCGAGGTGTTCAACAACCTCTTCATGTCGATCGCCGAGCAGAT
>DASCNF010000038.1:0-3562 GCA_036011345.1 Rhodospirillales bacterium
GAGCCCGAGCTACCGAATTATGGGGCCCGCTAGCGCGGCGCCGAACCCCCTCCCTATCCCTCCCCCTGGAAGGTGAAGGGGACTCGAGAGGCGCAGAATTGGACGGCTGATGCCCGCTCCCTCCACCGATTCGGGGGAGGGTGAGGGAGGGGGGCTTACGGCCGGGGCGCGGCGATCGTCGCGCCGCCGTCGATCACCATAGTCTGGCCAGTCATAAAGCCCGCCGAATCGGAAGCCAAATAAACTGCCGCGCCGGCGATCTCGTCGGGCTCGGCGATACGGCGTAGGGGAGCGTTGCGCACCGTTCGTTCGTAGATCTCCGGGTTTTCCCACAGCGCCCGGGCGAAGTCGGTGCGCACCAGGCCGGGTGCAATGCAGTTGATGCGCACGTTGGCCGGGCCCCACTCCACTGCCAGGCTGCGCGCCACCTGGAAATCGGCAGCTTTCGAGATGCAGTAGGCCGCCAAGGCCCCGTCGCCACGGTAGCCGCCCACCGAAGAAACAATAATGACCGAGCCGGAGCCTTTTTCGGCCATCTGCGGATAGACCATGTTGCAGATCCAGATGTTGCTGCGAATGTTGCATTCCAGGGTGCGGTCGAGGGCGTCGTCGGGGATGTCGGCGAGCGGCCCGAAGTGGGGATTGACGGCAGCGTTGCAGACTAAAACGTCGATCGAGCCCCAGGCCGCATTGGTTTCGTCGATCAGGTTCTGAAGCTGTTCCTTGTGGCGGATGTGGCAGGGAATGGCCATGGCCTGGCCGCCCTTTTCGCGTATGCTGGCCGCCACTTCCTCGCACTTGTCCGCCTTACGGCTGGAGATCACAACCTTGGCGCCGAACTCGGCGTAGCGCTCGGCGATGGCCCGGCCAATACCCTTGGTCGAACCCGTGATCACCGCCACCTTGTCTGTCATCTGGAACATCTTTTGTCCTTCTCTCGTGCCCTGCCGATTGCCCCGCTGGCGACAATAGAGAGCGGCTCGCCGCGGTTCAAGATCGGGTGGATAGGCGGCGTCGGGCTCCTATATCGCTCGTTGAAGAAGGACAGCTAGCGAGGAAGAGTCCGTGGCTCAGAGCAATCCCCCTTTTCGCGCCGAACACGTCGGCAGCCTGCTGCGCCCCAAGAAGCTGACCCAGGCTTTTCGCGCCCACGGCGAGGGCCGGCTGAACGATGCCGAATTCGCCGCTATCCAGGACCAGTGCATCCGTGACGTGGTCAAACTGCAAGAAAACGTGGGCCTCAAATCGATCACCGACGGCGAGTTCCGCCGCGCGTCTTATTGGTCCCATTTCGTGGAAACCGTCGAGGGCTTCGGCGTGCGCCCGGCGCGTTTCAAGTTTCGCGACGCCGAGGGCGTCGAGCAGGATTTCCTCGCTCCCATCGCCGAGGGCCGGGTGGCGCGCAACCGGAGTATCTCGGGCGGCGAGTACGAATTCCTTGCCGCCGCCACCCGCGAGACTCCCAAGGTCACGATCCCTTCGCCGCCGACCATGCATTTCTGGGGCGGTGCCGGCGAAACCGATTCGGTCTATCCGGACGTCGAAACCTTCTTCGCCGACCTGGCCTTGGTCTACCGGGCCGAGATCGGCGCCCTGGCCGAAGCCGGCGCGCGCTACGTCCAGGTCGACGAAGTGCCGTTGGCCATGCTCTGCGACCAAAACGTCCGCGACCGACTGGCGGAGGGCGGCGAGGACGCGGAACGCCTGATCGAGCGCTACATCGAGCTCATCAACGCCTGCGTCGGCGACCGCCCGCCCGGCCTGACCATCGGCCTGCACCTCTGCCGCGGCAACTTCAAGGGGCGCTGGCTGACCCAAGGCGGCTATGACGCCGTGGCCGAGAAGATGTTCACTGGCATCGACGTCGACGCCTTCTTCCTCGAATACGACACCCCGCGGGCCGGAGACTTCGCGCCGCTGCGTTTTGTTCCGGAGGAAAAGTCAGTGGTGCTAGGCCTGGTGACGACAAAATCCCCCGAGCTCGAAAACCCGGATGACATAAAACGCCGCATCGATGAGGCGGCCAAGGTCGTGCCTTTGGATCGCCTGGCCTTCTCGCCTCAATGCGGATTCGCTTCCACTGTCGCTGGCAATCCGGTGACGGAAAAGGACGAAATCAAAAAGCTTTCGCTGATCGTCGAGGTGGCGCGGGAGGTGTGGGGGTAGCTCCACCTACGCCCGGCGCCTAACCAACCCGATCGTCCCCAGCGACAGCACCAGCACCACGCCCATCAAGACAAACACCAAATTCGGCCGCCCGGTGTCGAGGATCAGGCCGAACAGCACGGGTGTCACCGCGGCGCCGACGTTCAGGCCCGTCATGACGAAACCGAAGACGCGGCCCGAGGCGCCTGGCGGGGTGGCAGCGCGAACCATCATGTCGCGGGTGGGGCGGATGGCGCCGAGCATGAGGCCGACGAAGCCGAGCGAGAGGCCGAGCGCCACGGCGCCGAGGGGGAGGCCGGCAACGGCGAAAAGTACAATGGCGCCGAGGATCAGACCGATTGCCGTAACAAGGCCATGGCGTGTGGTGCGGTCGGCCAGCGGGCCGCCGAGCAGGATGCCCAGCGTCGAAACCACGAGGAAGACGGTGAGGACCGAGTTCGCCGTACCCAGGGCCAGACCGTGGTGGTCGACCATGGCGCTGACGCCGAAAGCATGCATGCCCGAGGTGACGGTCGCCATCAGGACATAGAATCCGAACAGTATGAGGATCTGGGGTGCGAGCAGCATTCGCGCCGTGGCCGCCGGGGCGCTGGCGCGGACTTCGCTCGGTGTCGTGTCGTCCTGCAGCCAGTGGCCCCAGAGCAGCAGCGGCACTGCAATGGCGGCGATGGCCAGGCCGACGCCGACGACGGCAGGGCGCCAGCCCAATTCTGCCGCCAGCACCGTCATGGTCATGGGCGCCAGGGCAAATCCGGCATAGCCGGCGAAGGTGTGCAAGCTGAAGGCGCGGCCGATGCGGGGGGTGGCGACCGAGCCGTTCAAGATCGCGTAGTCGGCCGGATGGAAGACGCTGTTGCCTAACCCCGAAAGCGCCGCCCCGGCGACGATGGCCCAGTAGCTTGGCGCCAAACCGATCACTGCAATTCCTAGCCCGGTCAGCGCCACCCCCGCCACCAGCACCGGCCGGGCGCCGATGCGGTCGACCAGGAAGCCGGCCGGGATCTGGCCAATGCCGGACGCCACGCTCATGGCCGTCATGATCAGGCCGAGCGCCGCATAGCTGACACCGAACTCCACCTTGAGCAGAGGAAACAGCGGCTGCACGGTGAGAAAGGCGAAGTGGCTGGCGGCGTGGCCGATGCCGATCAAGGCGATGATCGGGCCGAAGCGGCTGACGGTGGTGTCGGTCAAGGTGTTTCCCGCATGGTCGTTAGCATAGGCGATATGGGGCGAACACTCGTCGGCAATTTCGTCACGACCCCCTCCCTGACCCTCATATGGGGATCTCATTGTCAAGGTGGGGCTCCTTTTGGTTTGGTTGTGATCGTCTGGCTTCGCACAGGGTAGCCTCGTTTAGGTTTTGAGCGGCATTGCCGCATCACCTCATATCCGGTCG
>DASCNF010000039.1:0-5682 GCA_036011345.1 Rhodospirillales bacterium
ATATAGTCCTCAAGACATTCGGGAAACAACGTGCTCTGGCTGCGGTCAACGCCCTCGATAAAACGCTTCATCAAAAAACCCCGCCGGTACCATGGCGGGATTCTATCAGACCTCACGTTTTTACACAGCCTGGGTCGCAAAGTGGAACTTGGGTGTCGTCGCCACTGATTTCTGCTCCTGACCGATACTGTTGATAAAGTCGGTTGGAGGCGGCTTTCGATGTCCGTTTTTTCTAATGGCGGACTTTGTGCTTCCGACTCCGGTTGATACCGGGGCGGTTTTTGTCTTTTTGGTCGGTGTTTTTGGCGTTTCAGCATGGCGATCACGCTGCTTTCGGGATGGGTGGTGGTATGGCGGCGAGCTTGGCCAAGCGTCTCAGGCTCTGAACGGTTGCCGCCAAGAGGAACTCGTCGTTGGCGCCGGAGAACCCCCTGAGCCTGAGGTGCTCGAAGCCCATGTGACACTTGAGGTGGGCGAACAGCATCTCGACTTTCTTGCGTTCGCGGTGGGAGGTCTCGAACGGTTCCGTACCGGCCAAAGACCGGGCGTAATCGCGGGCATGCTCGTTAATGTCACGGGGTATCTTGCACTGCGGCGTATGGGGGCAGCACCGGGCCTTCAAGGGACAGGGGCCGCAGTCGCAGATGCTGGCCAGATAACGGAGCGTGTTGTCTGAAAGAACCTTGCCGGAACTCTTCAGGGCCTTGCCTCGCGGGCAGGTGTAAACGTCGCGCTCCCCGTCATAGCTGAAGTCGACCCGGCTGAACGTGCTGTCTTTGCGCGTGCTTCTGTCCCAGACCGGGATGTGTGGTTCGATGCCGTGTTCCACCAGCCAAGCCGGGATTTTGCCGGTGCCATAGGCGGTATCCGCCGCAAGGCGGCGGGGCTTCAGGTCGAAGCGTGCCTCCGTCCGCTCGATCATGGTCCGAGTCGCGGCGACCTCGTCATAGGTCCTGGTCGGTATCGCCTCGGCGTCAACAATCACCGCATGTTTGTTGTTGATCAGATAGTTGAGCCCATAGCCGAACTACACCCGCTTGTCGGTCTTGGCTGTTCAGGCGGAACAGGGATCGGATATGGAGATCACCTTCGGTGTCTTGCGGGTCGGGTTGGGCTCGGGATCGAGCGCGTCCAGATATTCCCGCGCCGCGCGGGTATCGAGCCGGGGATCTGTCCAGTCGATCTCGTGGGTGCCCGGCAGGCCATGGTAGCGGCTGGCGTCCGCCTCCATCACGCTAGCGTCAATGGCGAAACCCTCGCCGCCGACAAGGCCCGCCCCCATGCAGCGGCGCACCACGTCCTCGAACACCGAGCGCAAGACCCGCGCCTCACGGAATCGGCCATACCGGTTCAAGGAAAACGTCGAATGATCCGGCACCCGGTCCTCCAGTCCCAACCGGCAGAACCAGCGATAGGCCAGATTGAGATGCACCTCAGGACCGCCTAGCGTTGCCTGCTACGCCGTCCGCCTTGACGGTGCCAAACAAGGGGCCATAGATTGGCGCGCCTTGGGAGGCGTCATGTCGAAAAGTCGATCCGGGTTCCACCACCGAAAGGCCAGCCGTCCCACGGTGCCCACCGCGCCACGCGTGGAGAGTGCCGGGGCGCCGCTTCGGTGACGCCGCCGCGCACCCCCGAGGGCGGGGCGCCCGCCGCCGGGTTTTTTCCTTGGGTCGTGTGGTTGCTGGCGGCGATTTTCTACTGCTACATCTTCTTTGTGCGGGTAGCGCCCAGCGTCATGGTCGCCGAGTTGATGCGCGAGTTCTCCGTCAACGCGGCGACCCTCGGCAACCTCTCCGCCGTTTATTATTACGCCTACGCCGGGATGCAGCTTCCGGTCGGCGTCCTGCACGACCGCTTCGGGCCGCGCCGGGTTCTTACCGGGGCGGCGGTGCTGTGTGCGCTGGGCAGCCTGCTCTTCGCCGTCGCCGAGAGCCTGACAGTGGCCTACGTCGGCAGGCTGTTGATCGGCGCCGGCGCCGGCTTCGCCCTGGTGGGGACGTTCAAAGTGGCCTCGATCTGGCATCCGCCGCGGCGCTTCGCCATGCTCACGGGCCTCGCCTTCTCCTTCGGCATGGCCGGGGCGATCGGCGCCCAGGCGCCGCTGGCCGCCGTCGTCACGGCGACTGGCTGGCGCTGGTCGATGGTAATCGCCGCTGGATTCTCGTGCGTCCTGGCGGCGTTGATGTGGCTGGTTGTGCGCGACCGGGTAGGGTCGCGTTTAGAAGCCGAGCCGCGCGGCCAGCCGGGAGCGCTTGCCAGCCTGTGCGGTGTGGTGACGACGGCGCAGACCTGGTACGTGGCGTTGATTGGCGGCGCCTCCGGGGGGCAGGTGCTGGCGTTTGCATCGCTGTGGGGCGTTCCCTACATGATGGAGGCCCATGGCATCGGACGCCCGTTAGCTGCCCTGTCCACGTCTCTCGTGCTGATCGGTTACGCCGTCGGCGCCCCGCTCTTCGGTTGGTTCAGCGATCGCGTCGGCCGGCGCAAGGAACAACTCGTCGTGGCTTGTGTCGTCATGCTGCTCTCTTTCGTGGCCGCGGTATACGTACCGGGCAATCCGCTGTGGCTCGTCCAAGTCCTGTTTTTTGTCAATGGGCTCGCCGTCGGTGCGTGCATGATCGCCTTCGCCGTGGCCCGCGAGCACAACCGCCCGGGCGCCGTGGCAACCACCATGGCGGTCGTCAACATCATGGCGACGGGCTTCGGCGGCGCCTTACAGCCGATCATCGGCTGGATGCTCGATTTGCAGTGGGACGGGCGCATGGAAAGTGGCGCCCGCCTGTATTCGGTGGCGGCCTATGAGGCGGCCTTCATGACCATCGCTGCGGTCCTCGCCGTCTCGATCCCGATCGCACTAATGGTCCGTGAAACGTACTGCCGCCAAGTCCGCCAGGCGGCCTGAAACGCCGCCGCCCATTGCTTGGTTGCCGGCCGCCCATGTGTGAAAGTACCGGCCTGTGGAGGCAGGATCGTTTTTTCCGAGGGTAGAATTTCGGCGCCGCTTGCTCTGTCCAGGCGGCTCCAAAAGACTTGACCAAGATCAAGGCGCTCCCTGAAGCCCGGCGGGAGCATGGGCTAGGCAGCGGAGAAGCGGCCGCGGCATGGTGTATCGACGCCTGCCCCTTCGGCGTCGTCATCCTCAACCCCGATACCAAGCGCGTCGTCATCTGCGATCTTTGCGAGAAGCGGGCCGAGGGACCGGCCTGCGTGGAGGTATACCCCAAGGACGCCTTGGAAATATCAACGCCGGAGGTGATCGCCCAAAAGGCCCCGGCGCGGGGCGCCGCGCCAGATTCCGGAGGAGCCGGCCGAGTTCGCCGCCAAGAATGAAAAGGAGATCAATCGTGTCCGATTTGAATAAGCTGGCGGACCGCGAAATAAACACCGATGTGCTCATCATCGGGAGCGAGGGAACCGGCGCTCGCGCCGCCATCGAGGTGCAGAAATTGGGGCTCGACGTCACCGTGGTCACCAAGGGAGTGATGGCCAAGAGCGGAGCGACCCTCACCGCCGACGGCGACATCGACATGGACAGCGCCAGCGCCACCCGGCTCCTCGGCCTGAAGGGCGACCTGCGCGACAGTCCCAAGATTTTTTTCGAGGACATGATCCGGGAATCCAAGTACATCTCCAACCAGGAACTGGTCGACGTCCACGTCCACGAGGCCCCCGAGCGGGTTGCGGAGCTGGTCGAGTGGGGCGCCGAGATCGATGGTATCATCCAAACGCAGGGGCACTCGTACCCGCGCGGCGTCTGGATGCCGGGCGCCGAGGTCATGAAGGCGCTCGAGGGCCGGATGAAGCAGGCTCCCCACACCCTGATCGAGCATTTCATGGTGGTGGAACTGATCATGGACGGCAAGCGGGCGGTCGGCGCCGCCGGCGTCAAGCTCGATACCGGCGAGTTCTGGGTGATCGCCGCCAAGGCGGTGATCATGGCCACCGGCGGGGGGCTTCGTCCCTATCCCCACACCACCGCACCCGATGAGTTGACCGGGGACGGACAGGCCATGGCTTACCGGGCCGGGGCCGAGATGATCGACATGGAATTCCCCTTGTTCCTGCCTTACTGCCTGCTTTCGCCGGTCGCCCTCGACGGCGTCGACTGGCCCTTTATGATGACCTGTTTCCTCGACGCCCATGCCCTTAACCGGGAAGGCCAACGCTACATGTCCCGGTGGGATCCGGAACGCATGGAGAAATCGACGCGCGACATCAACTCCATCGCCCAGGCTATCGAGGCTCTGGAAGGGCGCGGCGGCCCCAAGGGCGGCACTTACATGTCCCTCTCCCATCTCCCGGCCAACCTCGTCGAGGACACCGGGCGCTGGTTTCCCTCAACGACGGACAACTGGCACTATGGCGAGATCAATCTCAAGGACTTCCTCCCCGACATCAGCCAGGAGGCCATGGAGTGCGGTCCGGCGTCCCACTATCAGAACGGCGGGATTCGCATCAATACACATTGCGAGACCAATGTGCCCGGTCTCTTCGCGGGGGGCGAAGGGACCGGCAGCCTGATGGGCGCCAACCGGATTTCGGGCAATGCCGTCACCTCGACGCAGGTGTGGGGCTACCGCGCCGGGATACGCGCCGCCGAATTTGCCAAGGACCAGAGCCCCACCGACCTCGACGTGGATCAGGTGCAGGCGATCCGCGATCGGACCTTCGCCCCCCTGCAGAGGGAAAAGGGTCTATCCCCGATCAAGGTGCGCAAGGAACTTCAACAGCTCGCCGGCGAAAAGATCGGCGTGGTGAGGGATCAGTCCGGATTGGAAGAGGCGCTGAAGACCCTTGGCGGCATGACCGATGGGGTGTCGGAACTGGGCACCGAACACAAGGGGAAGATATACAATCGGGAATGGATGGAAGCGCTGCAACTTCCCAACCTGATCGTCTACCTGCAAATGGTGGCCAACGCCGCCCTCACCCGCACCGAGAGCCGCGGCGCGCAATATCGGCTCGACCACACGAAGAGCGACAACGAGAAGTGGCTGAAGAACATCGTCGTCACCCGCAAGAACGGCAAGATGGATATCTCGACGGTGCCTGTCGTCATCAAGCACATCGAGCCGGTGGAGGGCGTCTTCGACTACGGACACATACCGGAAGGGAGGTGGATCACATGAGCGCCCCGACAGTGATCAACGTCAAGGTCCAGCGCTACAGCCCGGACGCCGGCGCGCCGGCCTTCCAGGAGTACGAGGTGCCGATCGAGCCCGGCATGAGCGTGATGAACATCCTCACCTATATTTACGAGAACCTGGACTCGTCGCTCTCCCACTACACGTCGTGCCGCATCGGGAAGTGCCTGGGTTGCGACGTCGGCATCAACGGCGAAACCGATTACGCCTGCACGACCCCCGTCAGGGGCGATCTGACGATCACGCCGCTGCCCGAGTTCGTACCGGTGAAAGATCTCCTAATCGATCGCGACCGCCCTAAACGGCCGGCCGGCAAAAAGCCCGTTATCGCGTGAGGGAAAGGACGGTTTCGAGGCGGTTCAGCTCGATCATGCGGCGCGTCCGCGCGGCCGAACGCCGTTGGTGCTGACCACGGAGCCGGAGGTGATCGCCCAAAAGGCCCCGGCGCGGGGCGCCGCGCCAGATTCCGGAGGAGCCGGCCGAGTTCGCCGCCAAGAATGAAAAGGAGATCAATCGTGTCCGATTTGAATAAGCT
>DASCNF010000040.1:0-7684 GCA_036011345.1 Rhodospirillales bacterium
GTGAGCCGCGCCCTGCCCGACGTGCGCGACGGGCTGAAGCCGGTGCACCGGCGCATCGTCTACTCCATGCACGAGCAGGGCTACGACTACAACCGGCCCTTCCGCAAATCGGCGCGCATCGTTGGCGACGTCATGGGCAAGTACCACCCGCACGGCGATACCGCCATCTACGACGCCATGGTGCGCATGGCCCAGGATTTCTCCATGCGCCTGCCGCTCATCGACGGCCAGGGCAATTTCGGTTCCATGGACGGAGACCGGGCGGCGGCCATGCGCTACACCGAGGCGCGCCTGGCGCGCTCGGCGCACGCGCTGATCGATGACATCGACAAGGACACCGTCGACTTCCAGGCCAACTACGACGAGAGCGAGCGCGAACCGAGCGTGCTGCCGGCCCAGTACCCCAACTTACTGGTCAACGGGGCGGGGGGCATCGCCGTCGGCATGGCTACCAACATCCCGCCCCACAACCTGGGCGAGGTGATCGACGCCTGCGGCGCCTATATCGATGACCCCGATATCACCATCGACGAGATCATCGAGAAATACGTCCCGGCGCCCGACTTCCCGACCGGCGGCATCATCATGGGCCGGGCCGGGGTCTTGTCCGGCTTCAAGACGGGGCGCGGCTCGGTGGTCGTGCGCGGCAAGACGGCTTTCGAGGAGGCGCGCTCGGGGCGCCGCGCCATCGTCATCACGGAAATCCCCTACCAGGTGAACAAGGCGCGCATGGTCGAGATCATCGCCGAGACCGCCCGCGACAAGAAGATTGAGGGCATCGCCGACCTGCGCGACGAATCGGACCGCGACGGCGTGCGCGTGGTGGTGGAGATCAAGCGCGACGCCGAGCCCGAGGTGGTGCTCAACCAGCTGTACCGCTTCACGCCCCTGCAAACCAGCTTCGGCGTCAACATGCTGGCCCTCAACGGCGGCCGGCCGGAGATGCTGAACCTCAAGGAGATCATCGCCGCTTTCGTCGAATTCCGCGCCGAGGTCATCCGCCGGCGCACCATCTATGAACTGGGCAAGGCGCGCGACCGCGCCCACGTGCTGGCCGGGCTCGCCGTGGCGGTGGCCAATCTCGACGAGGTCATCGCCCTCATCCGCAAGGCGTCCGACCCGGCGACGGCGCGCCACGGCCTGATGGAGCGCCCCTGGCCGGTCGCCGACGTGGCGCCCCTCATCGAGCTTATCAACGAGCCCGACCGCAAGGTCGAGGACGGCCACTACCGTCTGTCGGAGACCCAGGCCAAGGCCATCCTGGAGCTGCGCCTGCATCGCCTGACCGGGCTAGAGCGCGACAAGATCGGCGAGGACCTGCGCGAACTGGGCGAGCGCATCGCCGGGTATCTGGAAATCCTGGGTTCGCGCCGACTCTTGTACAAGATGCTCAAGGACGAGTTGCTGGCCATGAAGGAGCAGTTCGCGACGCCTAGGCGCACGGCGACCGAGGAGGACGAGTTCTCCCACGACATCGAGGACCTCATCCAGCGCGAGGACATGGTGCTCACGGTGACTAACAGCGGCTACATCAAGCGCGTGCCGCTATCCACTTACCGGGCGCAACGGCGCGGCGGCAAGGGCCGTGCCGGCATGCGTACCCGTGACGAGGACTTCGTCGCCCAGGTCTTCGTGGTCAACACCCACACCCCGGTGCTGTTCTTCTCGTCGACCGGCATCGTTTACAAGCTGAAGGTCTACAGGCTACCGCTGGGCTCGCCGACGGCGCGCGGCAACGCCATGATCAACCTGCTGCCGCTCAAGGATGGCGAGACCATCACCACCCTCATGCCGCTGCCCGAGGACGAGGAAAGCTGGAACGAGCCGTTCGTCATGTTCGCCACGGCCCAGGGACGCGTACGGCGCAACCGGCTCGGCGACTTCGTCAACGTCATGGCCAACGGCAAGATCGCCATGAAATTGGACGAAGGCGACAGCCTGGTCGGCGTCAAGACCTGCGCCGAGGACCACGACGTGCTACTGGCGGCGCGCAGCGGCAAGTGCATCCGCTTCTCCGTTCCCGCTGTGCGCGTGTTCTCGGGGCGCACGTCGGCCGGCGTGCGCGGCATCAAGCTGGCCAAGGGTGACCGCATCATCTCCATGTCCATCCTCCTCCATTCCGAGGCGAGCGCCGAGGAACGCGAAGAGTATCTGGCCGCTTGCAACGCCCGGCGCCGCCTCGAGAGCTCCGAATACACCGACAAGGCCGACGAAAAGTCCAGCGACGAGGCGCTCGCCCAGCGCCTCGACGAGGCGGCGTTGCGGGCCATGGCGAAAGCCGAGGAATTCATCCTCACGGCTACCGAGAACGGCTACGGCAAGCGCACCTCGGCCTACGAATACCGGGTCACCGGGCGCGGTGGCCAGGGCATCGCATCCATCGAGACCTCGGCGCGCAACGGTCCCGTCGTCGCCTCCTTCTGGGTTGAAGATGACGACCAGATCGTCATGGTTACCGACAGCGGACAGATCATCCGCTGCCCGGTACGCGATATCCGCGTCGCCGGACGGCGCACCCAGGGGGTGACGCTGTTCGATCTTTCCGGCGACGAAAGGGCGGTGTCGGTGACGCGGCTCGCCGACGTCGGCAACGGGAACGCCGACGATTCGGGTGACGATTCGGACGATGAGACCACAAAGACCACCGAGCCCACCGAGCCCACCGACACCGGCGCGGCGGCCGGGGAATAGGAGACATCGAGGTGATGGAAGAACCACGCACCGGGGTCTATCCGGGCACCTTCGACCCGGTGACCAATGGCCACCTGGACATTATTTCGCGAGCCACTCGGGTGGTCGACCGGCTCATTGTCGGGGTTGCCGTTAATGCCGGCAAGGAGCCGCTGTTCTCGCTCGACGAGCGCGTCGCCATGGTTGAGGACGAGGTGACGGTGCTGGCTAACGGCGATGGCTCCAGGATCGAGGTGCGACCCCTCGCCAATCTGCTCATGCACTTCGTGGAAGAGTGCGGGGCCTCGTTGATCGTGCGGGGCCTGCGCGCCATTTCCGACTTTGAGTACGAGTTCCAGATGACCGGCATGAACGCGCGCCTCAACCCGGAGGTGGAGACCGTGTTCCTCATGGCGTCGGACAAGCACCAGTTCATCTCCTCGAAGCTGGTCAAGGAGATCGCCGGGCTGGGCGGCGACATCGCCCAGTTCGTCACTCCCGGGGTGCGCGAGCGCCTCATGGAACGGGTCGGAAAATAGGGCGCCGCTCGGCCAGAAGCCGTTGACCGCGACCGGTGCCGTCCTTAGGTTTCGGACACGCCCATGGGCGCGTAGCTCAGTTGGAAGAGCATCTGACTTTTAATCAGAGGGTCGCAGGTTCGATTCCTGCCGCGCCTACCAAATAAAACAAGGGCTTAGCTGGAAACGGCTAGGTCCTTGTTCTTTCTAGGGAGCACATAGGGAGCACGCGGAAGGGGTGACCTGCCCCGTCCGTTCAAAACCACCCTCGCCTGTCTCAGTATCATCACACCGTAGCGTGTGGCGTCGAGTAGCCCCAGCAAGTAGCTCATCTCCCTTCAGTTTGCTCGGGATTTGCTCTAGGCGGTGTGCGCGGCGCGCTTGCGCTGGTGCTCCTTGAGCAGCTTCTTGCGGATGCGGATCGATTTGGGCGTGACCTCGACCAGCTCGTCGTCGTCGATGAACTCGAGGGCGTATTCCAGGGTCACGGGGACCGGCGTCGTGAGAATGATGTTCTCATCGCTGCCGGCGGCGCGAATGTTGGTGAGCTGTTTCGCCTTGAGCGGATTGACCACTAGGTCGTTGTCCCGCGCGTGGATGCCGACGACCATTCCTTCGTAAACCTCGGTGCCGGAGCCGATGAACAGCCGTCCGCGGTCCTGAAGCTTGAACAGCGCATAGGCCAGCGACTTGCCGCCGGCCATCGACACCAGCACCCCGTTGCGGCGCCGCCCGAGATCGTCGGGCGTTTTCGGGCCGTAGTGGTCGAAGGCGTGGTACATCAATCCGCTTCCCGAGGTGGCGGTCAGGAACTCGGAGCGAAGACCGATCAGGCCACGGCTGGGGACGAGATAGTCGAGGCGCACCCGGCCCTTGCCGTCGGATACCACGTCGCGCAACTCGCCGCGCCGTTGGCCGAGCTTTTCCATGACCGTTCCCTGGTGCCCTTCCTCGACGTCGAGGGCCAGGGTCTCCCACGGCTCGCGCACCTCCCCGTCGATCGTTTCCTCGATGACCTCAGGGCGCGAGATGGCGAGCTCGAAGCCCTCGCGCCGCATGTTCTCGACGAGGATGGAAAGGTGCAGTTCGCCCCGTCCCGAGATCTTGAACTTGTCCTGGTCGCCGGTCGGCTCGACGCGCAGCGCGACGTTGTGCAGGAGCTCGCGATCCAGGCGTTCGCGCAGGTTGCGGCTGGTCACGTACTTGCCCTCGCGCCCGGCGAAGGGCGAATCGTTGACCTGGAAGGTCATGGTGATGGTCGGCTCGTCGACGACCAGCGCGGGCAGCGCCTCGACCGCCTCGGGGTGGCACAGGGTATCGGAGATATGCAGCTCGTCGAGGCCGGTAAAGGCGATGATCTGACCGGCCGCGGCCTCTTCCCATTCGACCCGTTCGAGGCCGTGAAAGACGAATATCTGCGACACCCGGCCGTCCCTCGTGGCGCCGTCGGCGCCGACCACAGTGACGGCGGAATGGCGCCGGACCCGGCCGCGCTGCACGCGGCCGATGCCGATCATGCCGACGTAGCTGGAATAGTTGAGGGCGCTCACCTGAAGCTGCAAGGGTCCTTCCGCGTCGACCTCGGGCGCCGGCACATGATCGACGATGGTTTGGAACAGGGCCTCCATGTCGGTCCCGGGCACCTCCGCTGCCGGGGACGCCCAGCCCTCGGTGGCGGACGTGTAGACCACCGGAAAGTTCAACTGCTCGTCGGTCGCCCCCAGGCGGTCGAACAAGTCGAAGGTTCGCTCCACCGCCCAGTCGGGGCGGGCGCTGGGGCGGTCAACCTTATTGATGACGACGATGGGACACAATCCCCGCGCCAACGCCTTGGAGGTGACGAAACGGGTCTGCGGCATGGGGCCTTCGACGGCGTCGACCAGCAGGAGCACGCAATCGACCATGGAGAGGACGCGCTCCACCTCGCCCCCGAAGTCGGCGTGGCCCGGTGTGTCGACGATATTGATGCGCCAGTTGCGCCAATTGATGGCGGTGTTCTTGGCCAGGATCGTGATGCCACGCTCGCGCTCGAGGTCGTTCGTGTCCATCACCCGCTCGGTGATTTCGCCGAACTCCTTGAGGGTGCCGGACTGACGCAGAAGCTGGTCGACCAGCGTCGTCTTGCCATGATCGACGTGGGCGATGATGGCGATGTTGCGGAGCACGTCGGTGTCATCGTTCATGGCCAGGGGTCCGGCAGGAGGCAAAAGGCATGAGGCGTCAGGCGGCGTGGCGTACGCTGGCCCGTCGCGGCGCGACACATGGGCTCCTTTCGGGCCGGTGTCAAGCGCCGGCGCTGTCCGCTACGCATCTTCTTTGAAGGCGATCCAACTGCAAGTTGGCCAGGGGGGTGTCGGGGGGATCGAATCCCCCTGACCTTGCGAAGCAATGAAGAAGAGCGAGGCGTTGATGAGGTTCATTGGTCCAGCGAAACGCTGGTCGTGAGGATCGTTAAGGATGGCGAAACGGCCTTAACACCCCGGTAGGGGGTAAACGGTGTTTGAACTCCCCCGCCTTTAAAAAAACTGGCCCCCAACGTTACAGCCTAGCAGCGTAGTTCAGATTGATCCTCCCCCACTGAATTGGTCCACCCTTTATGATAGGAACGGGAGGATTAAAGATGGCAATCAAACGACACAAACCCGAGGATATTGTCACCAAGATGAACCAGATCCTCCCTTATGAAAACACCTCAATGTGTCCCAAGGGCGCTGACGTCAGACATATCAGAATCACGGTTAAATCGCATTTGTTGGCAGGCTCATATGGGAAATGCGGGTTAACGTGACAATGCCCCGCCGCCGGTGCGCATCACCAGAATAATGCCGCCCACAATGAACGCGGCGCCGGTGACATGGAAAGGCCGGATCGCCTCGCCCAGCAGGAAGACGCCCATGAGCACCGTAAATACCGGAACCAGGTAAAGAAAGGTGCCGGCCCGGTTGGCGCCGATCAGGGACACCGCACGATTCCACCACGAATAGGCAAGCACAGACGCGATCAACCCCATGAAGGCGAGCGCCGAAAGGTTGGGGGTGTTGAGCGCGAAACCACCGACGGTCCCCAACTCCCACGCATAGAACGGCAGCAGGACGAGCATGCCGAAGAGTATGATCACCGTCAGCATGGTCATCGTCGGCAAGCCCTCGGGCAATCTCTTCAAAAGCGGCGAGTAGACCGCCCACGACGCCACGACACCCAGCATCCACATATCTCCGGGGGTGAAACGGAGCGCCATCAACGCCGACGGTTCGGCGCGGGTGATAATGATCAGCATGCCGATGAAGGAAAGGGCTAAGCCGGCTCCTTGACGCCTGGTCACGCGCTCACGGTACATCAGGTACGAAGAAAGCGGTATGGCGATCGGCATGAGGGCGAAGAACAGACCCGCGTTGATGGCCGTCGTTGTGTTCACGGCCGCGTAGAGGCAGGCTTGAAAGGCGGCCACGCCGGTCGCCCCCAGCACGAGCAACGGCCTCCAATGGCGCCAAATGGTCGCCCGGTGCTCCCACATTCGCGCGGCGACGAAGGGCAGCATGGCGGCTGCTGCCACGCCCCAGCGCCAAAAGGTCAAGGACATCGGCGGGATGTCCTGGTGGATGGCGCGCGCCACCACCACGTTTCCCGCCCACGATGCGACAGTCACCAGCAACATAACGTATGGGGAGAACACGAAGCGCATATTCCCGAACCTTGTCAGTCGTCTGACCGCGCGCCGCTCCTATCCGGCAACCGCGAGCTCCTCGCCGATGCGTCGATGGGCAAGGTTCAACGGAAGAAGGGGTTGATGATCTTGTCCATCCACAGCTCCAGTTGCTCCATTCCCGGACCCGCGGGCTGGAACGTGACATGCTCCATGCCGTGGCTTTCCAGGAACCTGAGCCTGGCGACGATATCATCGATGCTGCCAACGAGATAACAGCCCTGCAGGTGCTCCCAGTTGCGATGGGTGCCCATCATCGTTTCCATCGATTCACGCTGGATTGCCAGCGCTTTTTCGGTATCCGACGTATCCACGATGTAACCCGCCTGCACATGGGCCAGTTGCAGCGTCGCCAGGTCGCGGCCGACCGAGCGCAGGTGTTCGCGAACGGTCTCGTAATCGCGCGCCACCCACTCGGCGGTGCCGGAGCATCGGCAGGTAAACACGTCGCTGTGCTTGGCGATGAGATTGAGCACCGTCTTCACCATATACGGCTGGTCCGGCGACAAGGAGTCGGGCACGCGCGAACCCCCGACAATCTCGGTCAATTCGACCGCATCATCCAGTTCTCGATACGGCAACAACCCGGCGTCGGAAGAGACCTTAGAACCGTGGAACTCAAGCTTTGAGACGACGGTCAAAATCCAGCCTCAGAACCCCTGCTTCCCTTTCACCCATCGGGTGAGCCATATCAACACCCCAAATTCACCTATAACGTGGTGATTTTGATAGCAGAATCTGAGTGCGCTGTCGTTAAATTACACTATCATCTGAGAAATGCGGGTTAAGGTAA
>DASCNF010000041.1:0-9957 GCA_036011345.1 Rhodospirillales bacterium
CCATGTGGTGACGTGCTTGGAAACCCTCGCGGACCGGATGTATTGATCGAGGACCTCGGCATAGATGGTTTTGTGCGGCGCTTTCTTGAGCGTGTAGTAATCATGGGAAACGGCGAAGACGATGGCCCATTTTAGCTTCGACACCGGGCGGTCGTCATACGTCCATTCCTCCTTGTAGGCGCATATCCCGACATCGTCGGCTTCGTCGTCCAGCGCCATCTTCTTGACGAGTTTGGACCGATCCCCGCCGGTCGCGAGAATAACGGCTTCGGCCGATTTTATCAAAATCCAGCCACTACCCGCCGCCATTCAGTAATGCCGGTTGACGCTTGATACGGCTGAACACTACGTTCCCGGTGTTTCCGCCGATCGGGATAATATGACGAACAGCTTGCATTGGGGGCGAGAATGGCTCGCGTGAAGGGGGCGGAACTCATCGCTGAGTTCCTGATCAAGGAGAAGATCCCGCACGTGTTCGGGGTGTGCGGGCACGGCAACGTCGGGATGCTCGACGCCCTGTACGACGTGCGCGACGAAATCACCCTGATCTCGCCGCGCCACGAGCAGGTGGCTGGGCACATGGCCGACGCCTATTTCCGCGTCAAGCACGCGCCGGTGGCAACCCTCACTTCGTGCGGGCCGGGGTCGGCCAATCTGGTCATGGCGCTGGCCGTGGCGCTAAGCGATTCGTCGGCCTTCCTGGCGATCACCGGCAACGTGCCTACCTCGCAGTTCAACCGCGGCCCCTTCCAGGAGATCAACCGCCACAACCAGGCCGATTTTCCCAACGTCGTGCGCCCGGTGGTCAAGCACAGCTTCCAGCCGTCGCGGGTGGAGATGCTGCCCCTGGCGCTCAGGCAGGCGGCCACCACCATGCTCAGCGGCCGTCCCGGTCCGGTGAACCTCGACGTACCCTTCAACCTGTTTCAGGAGGAAGCGGAAGCGACACTGGACGGCCCGTCGACGGGCGGACATAACGCGCGGCGCAGCGGCGCCTCGCCCGAAGACATCGCCCTGGTCCTCGACATGATGGTGGCGGCCGAGCGCCCGGTGTTGTTCATCGGCCACGGCGTGACCCTGTCCGAGGCTGGCGCCGAGTTGACCCAGTTGGCGCGGCGCATGCGTATCCCGGTCATCAGCTCGCCCAACGGCATGGGCTGCATCGACATGACCGACAGTCTCTCCCTCGGCTTCATCGGCCGCAACGGCGCCTATCCGGCCAACCAAGCGGGGCGCCACGCCGACCTTGTGATCACCGTCGGCGCCCGCTTCGACGACCGCTCGGCGTCGTCCTGGACGCCGGGCTATTCCTGGAACTTCCCGGCCACCAAGCTCGTCCACGTCGACGTCGACCACGCCGAGATCGGCCGCAACTATGCGCCGACGCTGGGCATCCTGGCCGACGCGCGCACCTTCCTCGGCCAGGTGTTGGCCGAGGTCGACCGGCGCGGCGAGGCGAACGAGGACAGGCTTGCCTCCTGGCATGAAGACATTGCCGCCTGGCGCCGCGCCTGGGAGGAATTCACAGAACCCAACTTCGAAATCCATTCCTCGCCCATGCGCCCCGAGAGGGTGGTCGCCGATTGCCAGGCGGTATTGCCCGACGACGCCATCCTGTCCCTCGATTCCGGCGTCCACCACAACTGGTACATGCAGTTCTGGAAGGCCCGGCGACCGCGGACCATGCTCAACACCTGGGGCTTTTCGGGCATGGGCTTCGGGCCGAGCGGCATCCTCGGCGCCAAGGTGGCGGCTCCCGACCGGCCATGCGTCGCGGTGTGTGGCGACGGCGGCTTCACCATGGTGCCGCACGTGCTGTGCACCGCCGTCGAGTACGACATCCCGGCGGTGTGGGTGGTCTGGAACAACTTTTCTTGGAGCGCCATCCGCGATATCCAGCACGGCCTGTTCGACGGCCGCGAGATCGGCACCGGTTTCTACCAGGACGGCAACACGCAGCCCTACAATCCGGATTTCGCGGCTTGGGCGCGAGCCGCCGGCGCTGACGGGATCACGGTGTCGAAGTCGGAGGATTTCAAGGGGGTACTGGAGCACGCGGTTGCGGCCAACAAGCCGTTCCTGATCGACGTCCACGTCGACGCCAACGTCCGCCCGCCGGCCACTGGCACCTGGGCGCTGCCGCCCATTCCCCACAAGGAGCCGGTTTTCGGCGAGCCCCACACGCCGTGACCGGCCGCCACTGGAAGGAGACAGCATGGCTAATAAGAAAGCACGGGCCTTTGTCCGCAACATCGCCGAGGTGCCGTGGAAGGAATACCCCGGCCATTTCGGCGGCGCCTTGTCGAAGCCGCTGGTCGATCCGGAGACCTCCGATACCAGGCTCATCGACTACCGGATCTCGAGCTACCAGCCCATGGCCCACGTTGCCACCCATGTCCACGGCGCCCAGGAGCAGGTCTATCACGTGCTCGATGGCGAGGGGCTGATGGAACTCGACGGCGAGTGCCGGGTGGTGCGCCGCCACGACGTCATCTTCATCCCACCCGGCGTCGAGCACGCCATGTATAATTCGGGCCTGGACGATCTGGTCTTCGTGGTGGTCACCACCCCGATCTCCGACACACTGGCCTGAACGGCAAGAATCTAAAGAGTGGGAGGGTGGATGTGATGGCCAAGAAAGGCATCGGCGCGCGGCTTACCCGCAAGGAAGACAAGCGCTTCCTGAGGGGTAAGGGGGAATACACCGCCGATCTGAATATCCCCGGCACACAGGATGCGGTTTTCGTGCGCAGCCCCGTCGCCCACGCCACGATCACCGGCATTGAGGCGCCACCCGGATCGGCGGGCCGCTTCTTCACGGCCGCCGACTTTCCCAACCTGCTCTCCATCCTCTCGGTCCCTGAAATCAGAGGGTTCAAGCCTTCACCCTACCCGCCGCTGGCCACCGGCAGGGTGCGCTTCGTCGGCGAAACCATCGCCGTTTGCGTGGCGCCGACGCGGGCCGAGGCCGAGGACATGGCCGCCGCCTGCATTTGCGATTTCGACGAGCTTCCCGCGGTCGTCGACGCTATCGCGGCGATGCGGCCGGACGCGCCGCTGCTTCACGAGGGGTGGAGCGACAACTATTTTATCAAGACGGAGGTCGACGCCGGCGACGTGGAGGCGGCGGCATCCGCCGCCAACGTGGTCATCGAGCGCGAGTTCCGCATGTACCGCCAGGTCGGTGCGCCCATGGAAGGGCGCGCCGCGCTCGCCTATTGGGACGACCGCCTCGACGAACTGGTCGTCTACAGCTCCACTCAGTTCCCCCATCAAATCCGCGCCGGCCTGGCCCAGCACCTACAGATCGAGGAGCGCCAGGTGCATGTCATCGCGCCCGACGTGGGCGGCGGTTTCGGCATCAAGAACATCCTCTACCCGGAAGAGATGGTTGTCGCGGCGCTCGGCCAGAAGCTCGGCACCCCCGTCCGCTGGGTCGAGGACCGGCGCGAGCATTTTTTGTCCTCGACCCATTGCCGGGAGCACATCCACCGCGTCAAGGCCTACGCCGACGTTGCGGGCAAGCTGCTTGGGCTCGACGTCGACGTGATCGTCGATTCCGGTGCCTATTCCCACTGGCCCAACAGTCCGCTGATGGAAACCGGGATGGCGATGAAGAACATCCCCGGCCCCTACCGCATAGCCAACTACCGGGCACGCGGCCACACGGTGGCCACCAACAAGTCACCGATTGGCCCCTACCGGGGCGTCGCCCGGCCGGCGGCGTGCTTCACCATCGAGCGCATTATTGACGAGGTCGCCGCCGCCGTCGGGCGCGAGCCCTATCAGGTGCGTATGGAGAACATGGTGACGCCCGAGCTTATGCCTTACCGCTCGGCGACCGAGCTTCTCTATGACAACGGCGACTACCCCGGGAGCGTCGCCAAGGCGGTCGAGCTTATCGGCCTCGACGACGTGCGCCGGCGCCAGCGCGGCGCCGAGCCCGACGGCCGGCTGATCGGCGCCGGCTTCGCCACCTATACGGAACAGACGGCCCACGGCTGCGGAGAATGGGTGACGCGCGGCGTCCACGTCATCCCGGGGTTTGAAAGCGCCACGGCGCGGCTCATGACCGACGGTACCCTGGTGCTGCTCACCGGCATCCAGTGCCACGGCCAGGGCCTGGAGACGACCCTCGCCCAGGTCGCCTGCGAGGAACTCGGCATGGATCCGGACCGCATCTCGGTGCGCCACGGCGACAGCGGTCTCAGCCCCTTCGGCATGGGCACGTTTGCCTCGCGCTCCATGGTCATGGCGGGGGGCGCAGTGGCTGGGGCGTGCCGCAAGATCCGCGACCAGATCGCCGTCATCGCTGCCCACATGCTGCAGTGCGAGCCGAATGAGATCGAGCTTCGCGATGGCGGGATTTTCGGCCCGCGAGGCAACATCAGCTTCGCCGACGTGGGCCACGCCGCCTATTTGCGCCACGACGGGCTGCCGCCCGATACCGAACCCATGGTCGAGGCCACCGCCACCTACGAGCCCGGCATCGCCACTGGCGTCTTCTGCTATTCCACCCACGCCGCCGTGGTCGCCGTCGATCCGGCGACCGGGGCGGTCGACATCCTCGACTACGCTGTGGTCGAGGATTGCGGCACCATCGTCAATCCCCTGGTTGTCGACGGCCAGATCGCCGGCGGCGTCTCCCAAGGCATCGGGACGGCGCTTTACGAGGAGATTCCCTACAGCGACGACGGGCAGCCCCTGGCCACCACCTTCATGGATTACCTCATGCCCGCCGCCACGGAAATTCCCGAGGTCAAGATTGCCCACATGACGACCCCTACCGAGCACACCGAATACGGCATGAAGGGCATGGGCGAGGGGGGCGCCATATCGCCGCCCGCCGCCATCGCCAACGCCATCCGCGACGCCCTTAAGCCGATCGGCGCCGAGATCAACGAAACGCCGATGACGCCACGCCGCATCAGGCGGGCTATCGAAGCGGCAACAAACGGCGACGCGGCAACTTGACGGGCGGCTTAAAGGGGGCGCCGCCCTTTCACGTCTCTTTCAGGTGCGCGCTGCGGCGTCCGTAGAGGGCCTCGTTGGCGTAGCCCATGGTTTCGGGCCGGCCCTTGCCTTCCTCCTCGAGAAATACCGTGAGCATTCCCTGGAGGACGAAAAAAGACCTCCTCGACCTCGTGGGTGTGCGCCGCGTTGCTCTCGCCGGGCTCGACGTACATGATGGAGAGCGTGAAGCTGCGCTGCGGAATGGCGTCGGGGTTGTCGTGCTTGCCCGACCCGCCGCCGCCGATGAAGTGGTGCTGGGCGCGGCGGTAGCCGTCCACCTTGGCGTCCTCGAAGGCCTCCCAATCGGGCACGCAGTCGCGGTAGTGGCGCACGTACCGGGCGGCGATTTCCTCGATCGAGAGCTCGGCCACCTCGGGTGGCCTGGAGTGTCGCGCGACGGTCATGTGATTTGTTCCTTGTCCTTGCCGTCAGGCATCCTGCGCGACGCCGGATACCTCTTTCATGAACTTGATCTCGGTGTTGCGCGGCGTGACGCCGAGCAGGCGCGCCGGGTTGTGAATCGCCATCTTCGAGATGTCGTCAATGGCGACACCCTTCTCGTGCAGCACCTGGGCGAAGACGCGGAACATATCGGGGGTCTTGGGGCTGAAGGGCTGGCCCGAATCGGTGGCGATGATTGCGTGATCGGCGCCGACGGCGTCCATCGCCTCCTTCATCTGCTCCGACGTGACGCTCTGGAACATGGGCATGCAGTTTATGGCGCAGTACTCCATCAGGCACCCCTCGCCGGCGAGTTCGACCTGGGTGGCGATGTCCAGATTGGGGCATTGCATCTCGGGGTGGGTGATGATGATCTTGGACAGCTTTTTGCCGCGCCCGTACTCGACGAGGGCATAGATCTCTTCCTTGGACATATGCCCGGTGGCGAGGACCGCGTCGTGCTCGACGATGAGTTCGATGATGTCCTTGGCTTCCGCCGTCAGCTTGCCGCTCTTGAGGACGCTGTAGAGGCCCTTCTCGCCGCGCGAGCTTTTGTTTGCGGCATAGCTGCCGCCGCCGATGTTGCCGAACGACCCGGCGGCGCCGAAGACACGCACGTGGTTGACGGCGTCGGTGGTCGGCATCCACACGAACCGGGCGTCTTGTTTCAAGGCCTGCTCGACGGCCAGCGGATTGATGCCGCCGACGCCCCGGTTGAGCGCGATGCCGGCGTAGACGGGGAAGTCGGGGTAAACCTTCCGCGCGTGATAGACCTTGGTGATGGTCGCCTCGAAATGGCTTTTCACGACGATGCCGCTCATGCCCGCCTCGGCGCACCAGCCGGCGATGTCGATGGTGTCGCCGATGCGGCGGAACGGCGCCGGGCCGGTATGGACGTGGGTATCGAGGAAGCCTTCGGCGGATAGAATGGGCATGGACGGTCCTTTCGTCAGTTTGAGGTTATAATTATTGCATGGATTTTCCCTGGCGGGGCAATCGGAGAAAGGTAGCGGACGTGGCCAGAAAGAGCACATCGGATATCAAGGCGGCGAGGAAGGCCCTCGAGCGCGAGCGCGGCGAGATTGAGGAGATGAGTGCCGCCGCCGCCGAGGAGCGCCGCCCCGTCGAACTCGACCAGCAGAGCGTCGGCCGCCTGTCCAGGATGGACGCCCTGCAGGTGCAGGCCATGGCCCAGGCCGTGGAAACGCGTCGCCAGGGACGGCTGCAACGAATAGAGGTGGCGCTCGGGCGCATCGAGAACGGCGAGTACGGCTACTGCGCGGAATGCGGCGAGGGAATCCCGCCCAAGCGCTTGGCCATCGAGCCGACCATAGAGCGTTGCGTCGATTGCGCCGGCTGAGGCGCGGGCTTGGAAACATCCCATCGGGGCCGTTGGAATCGACCGGGCCCGGCATGGAAGACGAGACTTCACGATGGCCATGGAAGGCGTTCCTTGGGTCGATCTCGTCGGCTACTTTGGCGGTGGCGTGACCCTTTGGGGCATGTACCGCAAGACCATCATTCCGCTTCGCCTCGGCGCCGTCGGCGGCAATATCGGGTTCATACTGTTTGGCTTCCTCGTGCCCAGTTTTCCGACGTTGGTGCTGCACTCCCTGCTATTGCCCCTGAACGGTTACAAGACGTGGCAAATGTATAAATTGGTCCGGAAAATACGCGAATCCTCGGAAGGCGATAACAACCTCCTCCCGCTGCTGCCGTTCATGAGCAAGGCTCGGATGGCCGCCGGCACAGTGTTGTTCAAGAAAGATGAGCGGTTGGAGCGCATGATCATAATCGCCGACGGCACCGTTCATCTGAATGAGACCGGCGTCGATTGTGGACCCGGCGACGTGCTCGGTGAGATCAGCGCCTTCACGCCGGACAACCGGCGCACCTGCACCGGTGTTTGCGCCACGGACTGCGACCTCTACCATCATCTCCAACAACGACATGGTGCAGCTTTACTACCAGAATCCCAAGTTCGGCATGTACCTGATGCGCATCATCGTGGCCCGCCTGCCGACCAGTAGGCAGGATGCCGAGGCTATTTAGAGAGAGATTCACGTCGTGGGTCGTTTCTATCTAAGACGATAAGACCCTGTGGCGGAATAACGCCCTACCTGTCGGTGTTCGTATGCTCGGCGTAGAAGGCGAGCGCGCCCATGACGCGCACCGCGGCGCTCGACGACTCGTAGACGGGTAGCCCGCATCCCTCGATCTCGCGCAGCCACCGGTCACGCTCGGCACTGCCGTGGATGACCAGGACCAAGGGCTTCTTCGGATGCTTGCGGCGCAACGCGGTGAAGACCTGCCCGACCTTGGGGAAGTCCGAGTTCGGCGACGCCAGCAGTAGGGCGAGGACCATGTCGGTGTTGTCGTCGGCCATCGCCGCGTCGAGGGGCACGGCGTGGCCGTCGCGATTGCCCATGACGTCGAGGGCGACCCAGAAATCGTAGGGATTACCGGCTGGTTGCCAGTCGGGGAGGGCAGATTGCAGCCGCTCCATGGTGGCCGGTGTGAACTCGGCGATTTCCATCCCGGCGTCGCTAAGTTGGTCGACCGCCATGACGCCGAGCGCCCCGCTGGTGGTGAGGACGCCGACCCGCCGGCCGCCAGGCGGGGCGAGCATGGAGAAGGCCTTGAGCAAGCCGATGAAGTCGGCCTCGTCCCCGGCGCGGACCAGCCCGTACTGGTTCAGGCCCGCGTCGAGCAGGGCGTCGTCGGTGGCCAGCGAGCCGGTGTGCGACGCCGAGGCCTTGGCGCCGGCGCTGGTGCGGCCCACCTTGAGGACGACAATGGGCTTTTTGTCGCGCACCTTGGCGGCCACCTCCAGGAACCCCCGGGGATCGCGCATGCTCTCTAGATAGAAACCCATGACTTCGGTTCCCGGGTCGGTGGCGGCGTAGGCCAGGAAGTCGATCTCGTCGACGTCGAGCTTGTTGCCGACGGCGATGCTCTTGCCGACGCCCAGGCGCTGGCTCTCGGCGCACATCACCTGGCGCAGGTAAACCCCGGCGAAGAGGCCGGATTGCGCGAACAAGGAAACCCCGCCGCTCTTCCACTCGGGAAAGGAAACGAAGCTTCCCATCATGCCGATTTCGGCATTCACCATGCCGACCGTGTTGGGGCCAGCGACCAGAATGTTGCCGTCGCGGGCTATTTTCCTCAGCTCCTCCTCGCCGCCGTCGCCGATCTCGGAGAAGCCGGCGGTAATGATGCAGGCCGCCTTTGCGCCGCTCGCCGCGCACTGGGACAACGCCTCCTTGACGTACTGGCGCGGCACTACGATGAAGACGAGATCGACCGCGTCGGGCACCTCGGCGATGGTGGGATACGCCTTGATGTCCATGACCGTCTCGGCGCGTGGGTTGATCGGGTAGAGAGGCCCCGCAAAGACGCCGTCCAACAGGTTCTTGAAGAGGATGCCGCCCGACTTGGCGGGGTCGGTGGAGGCGCCGATCACGGCGATGGAGCAGGGCGCCACCAGGGGGGTGATGTCTCTCATGGATATACCGCGTTCAGGGGCGCAGGGTGACCAGGCCATCGAGGGCGACGACGCCGTTTTCGCTGGCCGTCAGGGGGTTGATTTCCAGGGTTCCGATGAGTTTGCCGACGCCCGGTGCCGTCGCTATCCCGGCGCATGCCTTGATGACGGCGGCGAGAGCCGCCTTGTCGACGGCGGGCTGGCCACGAAAACCGTCCAGGCAGCGGCTCCCGCGGGTTTCGCTCAGCATCGCCTCGACGTCGCCATCGGTGAGCGGCGCTAAGCGGAAGGCGACCTCGTCCAGCACCTCGACGAAGACGCCGCCGAGGCCGAACATGACGACCGGTCCGAACGCCTCGTCGCGCTTGATGCCGACGACGCATTCGATGCCGCCGGGCCGGAAGGCCTCGATCAGCACGCCCTCGATGCTCGCCTCGGGACAGGTGCCGCGGACCCGCCCGACGATGGCCTCATAGGCCTCCGCCGCGTCCTCCGCCATGGCCACCGGGCAGACGACACCGCCGGCTTCGGTCTTGTGGGTGATGTCGGGGGACACCACCTTGGCCACCACCGGGAGGCCGATTTTGCGGGCCAGGTCGGCCGCGTCCTCCGCCGAGTTTGCCACACCGCCGTCGGGCACGGGAATGCCCAGGGACTTGAAGAGGACCTTGGCCTCGGGCTCGGTGAGGGTGTGGCGTCCGGCGCCGAGTGCCGCGCGAACCTGATCCTCGACCTTCATGTCTGGTGACTCCGCATGGGTTCGGCCGCCGGCCCTAGTTCAGATACATTCCCTCGGAGTCGATTTCGTTGAGGATGTGCAGCTCTTCGGTGGTGGGGGGCTCGGTGATCCCGATCTTGTCGGGAAGGATGGGCTCGAAGCCGGTGTTCTCGATCACGTCGGCGACCTCTACGCCCACGTGCAGGGCCTCCAGCCTCATGCGCTTCGATTCTTCGTCGAAGCCCATGATGCAAAGATCGGTGATGACCTTGTGCATGGAGCCGGTGATGAGGCCCGAATC
>DASCNF010000042.1:0-14391 GCA_036011345.1 Rhodospirillales bacterium
CCATGTCGGGGGTGCCGATCATCAGCGGCACGAACCAGTTGCCGAAGCCGCCGATCAGCGCCGGCATGACCAAGAAGAACACCATGATGAAGCCATGGGCCGTCACCAGCACGTTGTAGAACTGGAAGTCCGTGATGTACTGGATGCCCGGTGCGGTCAGCTCGAGACGAATGATCAACGACATGGCGCCGCCGACCACCCCGCCGATCACGGCGATGGTCAGGTACATGGTGCCGATGTCTTTGTGGCTGGTGGAATAAAGCCAGCGGCGCCAACCGGTCGGCGTGTGGTCGTGGTGGGCCGCTTCCGAAGCTCCGTAAGCCATCGTGTTACCTCTTTTTTCTAATGGCGCGCCGGGCCCCTATCGGGCGGCGGCGGCGGCTTCCGCCACGTTCATCGGCTCGGCATCGGTGGACGCGAATTCCTCTTTCGCCTTTTCCACCCATTCCACGAAGGCCTCCTTGGAAACCGCCTCGACGACGATGGGCATGAACCCGTGGTTGACGCCGCACAGCTCGGAGCACTGGCCGTAGTACGTGCCTTCCTTGTTGATGCGCATCCAGTTCTCGTTAGTGCGCCCGGGCACCGTGTCGATCTTCTGGACCAGCGCCGGGATCGCCCAGGCGTGGATGACGTCCTCCGACGTGTAGAGAAGGCGGATGTTGGTGTCGACGGGCAGCACCACCTTGTTGTCGACGGCGAGCAACCTCGGTTGTCCCTCCTCCAGCTCGTCGTCGGGCACTATGACGCTGTCGAACGAGAAGTTCCCGTGGTCCGGATACTCGTAGGACCAGTACCACTGGTGGCCGACCACCTTGAGCGTCATGTCGGCGTTCTCGACGCGGTCCTGGAAATACAAGAGCTTGAATGAGGGCACGGCGATGACCACCAAGATGATCACCGGGATCACCGTCCACAACACCTCGAGCACCGGGTTGTGGGTGATCTTCGAGGGGACGGGGTTCGCTTTTTCGTTGAAGCGAACGACAACGTAAAGCAGCAATGCCAAAACGAAAAGCGCGAGCACGGTGATGATCACCAACAGGAAGTCGTGGAACCCGTCCACCATTTCCATGACCGGCGACATGGGCTCCTGCGTGCCCATCTGCCACGGCCGCGCGATTCCCGCCTGCGCCAGGGCGCTTCCGCCGGCCATGACGACCCCCAGCGCCGCCAGCGGCGCCAAGACCTCAAGTCTCTTCAACATGGACCCATCCAACGCTGTTCAAAAAGGAAATTTTCCTAAGGCCTCCCCAGCAAGGTGCCGGCGAATCGCCGAGCACTCCCCCTGTCACGCACCCAGCCCGCACTTGCTAGCATGGGGTAAGGTGCTTTCAAAGATTTATTTGGGTGATTGAGACTGAAAATCACTGATTTATAACGCCCCTCCCGATCGCCGTCCGGAATCTTGGCGCCGAGGCTTGATTTTCGGCACGCCGGTGGCGATGATGCCGCCCGCCGCCGGCGGACGAGAGCCGCGATTTGCTTGCCGCTGGACGCGATCCCGGAACCATATCGATGAAAAACTGGGTACTGGCGCTTATTCTCGCAGGCTTCGCCTTCTTCATGTACGCCGCCATCTTTCTCAAGATGTCGGGCTAGCACCTCTTTGCCCAACGATGGAAATCAACGACCTCCCACACGTCATCGCGGCGTTCAACAGCCTCAGCGTCGTCCTTCTCGGCGCCGGCTACCATTTCATCCGCCGGGACCGATGGCTCCACCATCGGGCGTGCATGATCGCCGCGCTGGCGGTCTCCGCCGCCTTCTTCGTCTTCTACTTGATCTATAAGGTCAACTCGGGCTTCGCCAAGTTCGGCGGCGAGGGATTGGTCCGCCCCGTTTATTTCTCCATTCTCATCCTCCACATCCTGGGCGCCATCGCCATCGTGCCGCTGGTCCCACTCACCGTCTGGCGGGCTCTCAAGGGGCGGCTTGCGCACCACCGGCGCATCGCCAGGTGGACGTGGCCGCTATGGGTTTACGTGGGCGTCTCCGGCGTCGTCGTCTACGTGATGGCGGTGCATATTTATCCCCATGCCTGAAACGCGCCCCGCCCCGGCGCCCCCCCCGGGTTTTGCCGACGCCGTCTCCACCGCCACTGCCCGGCGGGAGCTTTGGGGATGGTCAGCCCTGGCCATTTCGTCGCTGGCGGTGGCCGGCGTCTTCGCACTCTTGCTGGCGCTGTCGCGCACGCCGGGGTTGGGCGAGGTTATTTCCTGGCCGACCGCCTTCTTCCACAAGGGCCTAGTCATCCATGTGGTGTTTTCCTTCGTCGTCTGGTTCCTCGCCGTGTTCGGGGCGCTCCTGCAGCTCGCTACGGCGCGCCTCGCCGAGGGCGCGCCGCGTCTCGAACCTTTGGGCATTCTCGCCGTCTGGGTAGCGGTGGGGGCGTCGGTGCTGTTGTTAGCACCGGCCTTCCTGGACCGCGGCGAGCCCACCCTCAACGACTACGTGCCGGCCATCGTCGACCCGCTCTATTACACCGGACTGGTGGCGCTGGCCGGGGCCCTGGCACTGTCCGTTCTGCGCCTCCTGGTCAACCTGGCGGGGCGCCGCGCCGCCTTGGACCCCTTTGTCCTCGCCATCGCGGCAAGCGGCTTCGCCTATCTGGTGGCGCTGCTCTGTTTCGGGCTGGCCTATTGGTGGCTCGGGAACGCCGCGCCCTCCCACGCCTTCAACGAGGACTTGTTCTGGGGCGGCGGCCACGTGCTGCAGTTCGTCAACGTGGGGCTCCTTCTGGCGGCTTGGTGGGTCCTCGCCGCCGCCCCGAGCGGCAAGGCGGCGAGGGGGTGGCCGTTGACGGGGGGGGCGGCGTGGATCGCGCTCTTCGCCCTGCCGGCGCCCTTCCTGTACTTCACCCTGGAGCCCTTTTCCGGCGTCCAGGCCGGGGCCTTCACGGACCTTCAATACGCCCTAACCCCGCCGGCGGTGGCGGTGGCGGCGGCCATCGGACTCGGCGCCACGCGGAGATGGCGCGCCGGCGCGGCGCCGTCCTGGAAGGAGCCGGCTTTCCTGTGCCTAGCCCTGTCGTTCGGGGTATTCGCCACGGGCGGCGTGCTGGGACTTTTTGTCGATGGTGCCGACACCCGCACGCCGGCCCACTACCACGGCGTCATCGCCGGCATCAATCTGGCGTTCATGGGTTTGTTCTTCGTGATCTTCCTGCCGCTTCTGGGGCGGCCGCTACGGCGCGGAAAATTGCTTTACGCACAAGTCTGGCTGTTCGCCGGCGGGCAGACCATCGCCGCCCTCGGCCTCTTTTGGGCGGGCGGATACGGCGCGCCGCGCAAGACCGCCGGCGCCGCCCAGGGGCTTGACGACGTGGGCGCCATCGCCGGCATGGCGCTAAACGGCGTCGGCGCCCTTTTCGCCGTGCTCGGCGGCGTCCTGTTCATCTGGACGGTGGCGGCGGCGCTCCTGCGCAAACCCCCGGCAAGCGAGGCCGGAAAAGAAAAGGCCTGAACGGCGTTGGCTTTGCGTGTAGCATGTCAGTGGTAAGATCGGTGCACAATTGGCGCGCCAACGGGAGCGGCGAGGTTTGGCGAGAGTAACTTCACGGACCCCGGAAATAAAACATTCGGTCGACCTGACGGCAAACGAGGCGCGGGAGCCCCGTTTCCGGCTGGCCGACTACGCGGTACTTTTGAAGCCACGGGTGATGTCGCTGGTGGTGTTCACCGCCTTTGTCGGCCTGACGGTGGCGCCCGCCACCATTGAGGTCTGGCGCGCCACACTCGCCGTGCTGTTCATCGCGGTGGGGGCGGGGGCGTCGGGGGCCATCAACATGTGGTACGACCGCGACATTGACGCGTGGATGGCGCGCACCCGCAACCGGCCGCTACCGGCGGGGCGCCTGGAACCGCGCGCCGCCCTGATTTTCGGCACGGTGCTGTCGGTGGGCTCGGTGGCGTGCATGGCGGCACTGGTGAACGTCACGGCAGCCGCCCTCCTCGCCGTGACCATTCTTTATTACGTGTTCGTCTACACGGTGTGGCTGAAGCGGCGCACGCCGCAGAACATCGTCATCGGCGGCGCCGCCGGGGCCTTTCCGCCGATGATCGGGTGGGCGGCGGTGACCGGCGGCATCGATGCCGGAAGCGTGGCCCTTTTCGCCATCATCTTCCTGTGGACGCCGCCCCATTCGTGGGCCCTGGCGCTGTTCCGCCGCGGCGACTACGAGGCGGCCGGGGTACCCATGTTACCGGTAGTGGCCGGGGCACCCGCCACCAAGCGCCAAATGCTGATCTACACCGCGCTGCTGATGCCGGCGAGCCTGGCGCCACTGGCCCTGGGCCATGCTGGATGGGCCTACGGCGCCGTCGTCGTTGCACTCGGCGCCGGGCTCGTGTTCCACGCCGTCCGCGTGTGGCGCGACGAGGGCGATGCCGAGGCCACGGCCAAGCGCATGTTCCTGTATTCCATCCTTTATCTGTTCCTGCTGTTTGCCGCCCTGCTCTTCGACGACGCCCTCCGATCCTTCGCCTGAGGCACCGCGGCTCGGCGATCGCCATCGAGCAGGGTTGGACCCAACACCCCATGAAAAAACCGCCCCCCTACCATCAAATCGAGAACCGCTTCCGGCGCCTGTCGGCCATCGGCGACGCCATCGCTGTGCTGCACTGGGACTGGTCGGCGATGATGCCGCCGGGCGGTGCCGAGGGACGAGCCGGGCAATTGGCCGAACTCGCGGCGGTGCGCCACGCGCTTCTTACCGCGCCCGAGGTCGAAGAACTCATCGCGGCAGCGCGCGCCGAAGGGGACCTCGACGAATGGCAAAACGCCAACCTCGGCGAGATGGACCGCCAGTGGTCGCGCGCCGCGGCGCTGCCGGAAGACCTAGTCGCCGCTATGGTCAAGGCGCAGGCGGCGTGCGAGACGGCGTGGCGTGATGCCCACCCGAAGGGCGATTTTGCCGCCGTCCTTCCCAGCCTGGAGCGGGTGCTGGAGCTGGTCCGCGAGGCCGCCGCCGCCCAGGGCGCACGGCTCGGCCTCGACCCCTACGACGCGCTGCTCGACGGCTACGAACCGGGGGCCCGCGGCGCCGAAATCGATACCCTTTTCGCCGACCTCGAAACCTTCCTGCCTGATTTCCTGGGCCAGGTCCTGGAGCGCCAGAAAGGAGAGCCCGACGTCATCGTCCCCGAGGGGCCGTTCCCGGCCGAGCGCCAGCGCGCCCTCGCCGTCCGGCTCATCGAGGCCCTCGGCTTCGATTTCGACCACGGGCGCCTCGACGAGAGCCGCCATCCCTTCTGCGGCGGCATCCCCGACGACGTGCGCATCACCACCCGCTACGACGAGGATGACTTCACCAAGAGCCTCATGGCAGTGCTGCACGAGACCGGCCATGCCCTCTACGAACGCGGCCTGCCCAAGGCGTGGCGCGGCCAACCGGTGGGCCAGGCGCTGGGCATGAGCATGCACGAGGGCCAGTCCCTGCTCATCGAGATGCAGGTCTGCCGCTCGGCCCAGTTCATGGCCTTCGCGGCGCCCGTCATGGGCGAGGTCCTGGGCCGGTCGGGCCCGGCGTGGGAAGCCGAGAACCTGCGCCGCCTCTACGCCCGCGTCGAACCCGCTTTCATCCGGGTTGATGCCGACGAGGTGACCTATCCGGCCCACATCATGGTGCGCTACCGTCTGGAAAAGGCCCTCGTCGCCGGTGAGTTGAAGCTCGCCGAGCTGCCCGCCGCTTGGAACGAGGGGATACAACGCCTGCTCGGCCTCACCCCGCCCTCGGACCGCGAGGGCTGCCTGCAGGACCTCCACTGGTACGACGGGGCGTGGGGCTATTTCCCGACCTACACGCTAGGCGCCATGACGGCGGCGCAATTGTTCGACGCCGCGAAGCGTGCCGATGGCGCCATCGTCGACGGCATCGGGCGCGGCGACTTCCAGCCGTTGTTCTCTTGGCTCGGCGCCAACGTCCACTCCAAGGGCGCGCGGTTGCCGGCCCATGAGCTTCTTAGCCAGGCCACCGGCCGCCCCCTCGACGCCAAAGTCTTCAAGAACCACCTACGGACGCGCTATCTGGGGTGAGCGGCACCGCGCCCGGGCGCTCTATGGCGAACAGTTCAATGTCTTGCCCGCGCGGCCCCTGAGCCGGACGGCGCCCAGGCTCTCTGCCGCGTACTCGGGCGGCAGAGACATGCGTTCGAGAAACGGGCTGGAGACCAGGAAAGGCCGGTCCAGGCACTAGCATTCTTGCTCGATGCGCGCGGCGGTGTTAACGGTGTCCCCGAAGTAGACAATCTCCTGCTTGGCGTCACCGCATTCACTGACCACCACCGGCCCGCCGTGAAGTCCGACGCGGAACTCTGGCGCGGCGCCGAACTCCCGCGCGTAGGCGGCGGCACGTTCGCGCACGCGCTCGAGGATGGCAAAATAGCATTGCACGCTTTGCGCGTTCGGAGCGCCGTCACGTAAGGGCTAGGTGACGACCACCTAGTCTCCCACGTAGCAGTGGATCTCGCCGCCCCATTCCAGAATTGGCTCGGTGATATCGAAGAAGAATCGAGTGATCATGGTCTGCACTCCGATGCCACCGAGGCGCTCGGTCAGTGCCGTCGAGCCCACCAAGTCGAGGAACATGAAGATACGCCCCTCACTGACCAGCCGGTGATAGCGCCCGAGGATAAAGTAGCCGAGGACGCGAGCGCCGATGAGGCGCACCACTTGAACGATAGCGCTGAACACGACGACGATGAAGAAAACGTAGCCAAACAGGCGATACAGCCAAAGGAACGGTTGACTCAGGGCCAAGAACTCGCCCACTCCGCCGTGCAGCACTTGCTGTTCGACGAGCACCGTGACGAAGACAACGCCGCTCAGGATCATCACCTTGACCACCACGGCGACCAGGAAGTGGGAGCGGCGGATGGGTGCGCCCCACCGGCTCCGCAGGAAGCACAGCTCGAACCCCTACACTAGAACCCCGAGCACGAAGCCGGCGAACGCACCGTGGGAATAAAGCGGCGGGTGCGGTACCGGGGAGCCGGCAGCGAGCCGCACGTAGATAAAGTGCCGCCAGCTTGGTGCAAACAATGAGGACGCCATGAAGTACGAGGCGGCGGCGTCAGCTTCGCGACAAAGCCAAACTGATCCCCCTTTGTCGGGGACCTTCATCGTGCTGTGCGGTCTCGCGTTTACTCTCATCGTGATAGGTTCCGTGCCACCCGTGATCATGGTCCGCTTGCGTGCCGGCGATGTCGTGATAGGTTACCGCCCTTCCCACTGTCAGTGGACATGATTTCGTGAACTACGTTAGCACCCGCGGCCAGGCACCAGCGCTGCCCTTCGACGAGGCGCTGCTCGCCGGCCTGGCCACCGACGGCGGCCTTTACGTGCCCGAGGCGTGGCCGCGTTTCTCGCGCGCCGACATCCAGGGCCTGCGCGGGCTCCCCTACGCCGAACTCGCGCGGCGCATCATGACGCCCTTTCTCGGTGGCTGCATAGGCGACGACGACTTCGCCGCCATGGTCGACGATGCCTACGGTGCTATCGGCGCCTTCGGCCATCCGGCGGTGGCGCCGCTCGTCCAGCTCGGCGCCGAAACCTGGCTGCTCGAGCTCTTCCAGGGGCCGACCCTGTCGTTCAAGGACTATCCCCTGCAACTCGTCGGGCGCCTCTTCGATCACGTGCTGGCGCGCCGCGGCCAGAGCGTCACCATCATCGGCGCCACCTCCGGCGACACCGGCTCGGCGGCCATCGAGGCCTGCCGCGACCGCGAGGCCATCGACATCTTCATGCTGCACCCCAAGGACCGCATCTCCGAGGTGCAGCGCTGCCAGATGACCACCGTGCTCTCGAATAACGTCCACAACGCCGCCATCGAGGGCACCTTCGACGACTGCCAGGACCTGGCCAAGGCCATGTTCAACGACGCCGCCCTCAGCCGCCGTTACAACCTCTCAGCGGTGAACTCGATCAACTGGGCGCGCATCATGGCGCAAACGGTCTATTACTTCGCCGCCGCCGTAGCCCTCGGCGCGCCCGACCGGCGTCTTGCCTTCGCCGTGCCCACCGGCAACTTCGGCAACGTCTACGCGGCTTACGCGGCGCGCAAGATGGGGTTGGGCGTGAGGCGCCTCGCCATCGGCTCCAACGCCAACGACATCCTGACGCGTTTCATGGATAGCGGCGCCATGGAGACGCGGCCGGTGGCGGCAACCCTGAGCCCGGCCATGGACATCCAGATCGCCAGCAACTTCGAACGCCTGCTCTTCGACGTCTACGGGGGCGACGGCCTCGGCCTCGTCAAGGCAATGGAGCGCTTGCGCCGAGACGGCCGGGCTGATTTCGGCAAGGCGCGCTGGCGGCGCATCCGCAAGATCTTCGCCGGCCACCGCCTCGACGACGCGGGCACCACGGCCGCCATGCGCCGAATTCACGAGACGACGGGCGTTGTCGTCGATCCCCATACCGCCATCGGCATCGCCGCCGGGGAGGCCTGCCGCGGCGACGAAGGCTTTGGCGGCGCGCCGCTGGTGTGCATCTCCACCGCGCACCCGGCGAAGTTTCCCGACGCCGTGGAGGCGGCAACCGGCACCCGCCCCACCCTGCCGCCGCGTCTGGCCGACCTGCAAGGGCGCCGCGAACGGTGCGAGGTGCTGCCCAACGACCTCGGCGCCGTCAGCGACTTCGTGGCGCGGCGCATGGCCGAAAGGAGGACGGCGTGAACGGCGGCGGCGGTGACAATGGGCGCAGCGTCAGGGTATCGACCCTGGACAACGGCTTGAGGGTGGTCTCGGACCCCATGGCGACGGTGGAGACGGTTTCGGTCGGCGTCTGGGTGGAAGCGGGGGCCCGCCACGAGCACCCTGAGATCAACGGCGTCTCGCATCTGTTGGAGCACATGGCCTTCAAGGGTACCGGGCGGCGCAGCGCCCTCGAAATCGCCGCCGAGATCGAGGACGTGGGCGGCCATCTCAACGCCTACACGTCGCGCGAGAGCACCGCCTATTTCGCCAAGGTCCTGAAAGAGGACACGGCACTTGCCGTCGACATCATCGCCGATATCCTCCAGGACTCGGTGATGGACGCCGAGGAGCTGGAACGCGAGCGCTCGGTGATTATCCAGGAAATCAACCAAGCCCTCGACACCCCCGACGACGTCGTCTTCGACCACTTCCAGGAAACCGCCTATCCCGACCAGCCCATAGGCCGCCCCGTTCTCGGCACCGCCGAGCTGGTCGGTGCCATGGAACGCGACGTGGTCATCGACTACATGGGCCGGCACTATGGCGTCGGCAACATGATCCTGGTCGGCGCCGGGCGCATCGAGCACGGGACCCTCGCCGCCCTCGCCGCCGACGCCTTCTCGGGGCTTTCGGCCGGCGCCGCACCGGCGACCGAGCCCACCCGCTACGAAGGTGGAGATTTTCGCGAGAACCGCGACCTCGAACAGGCCCACGTTGTCCTGGGCTTCGAGGGGATATCTTACGAGGATCCCGATTTCCATGCCGCTTCGATGCTGTCGACCATTTTGGGCGGCGGCATGTCGTCGCGCCTGTTTCAGGAGGTGCGCGAGAAACGGGGCCTCGCCTACAGCGTCTATTCCTTCCTCTCGTGTTACCAAGACGGTGGGCTGTTCGGCATCTACGCGGGCACCAGCGAGCGGGAGACCGGCCAACTCATCCCCGTGGTCGCCGACGAGATCCTCAAGGTCAGGGATGGCGTCGGCGAGGACGAGCTGGCGCGCGCCCGCGCCCAGATCAAGTCGTCGATCCTGATGTCCCTGGAAAGCACGTCGGCGCGCTGCGAGCAGTTGGCCCGCCAGATGATGGTCTTCGGCCGGCCCATCCCGGTGGCCGAAATCGTCGCCAAAATCGAGGCCGTTGACGCCGCCGCCGTCGTCGCGGCGGCACGGCGCATTACCGCCGGCAAGCCTGTCCTCGCCGCCCTGGGCCCCATCGCCGGGGTGGAGGGTTTCGATTCCTTCGCGGCGCGGGTGGAATAAGAGAGCGTTCAGATATCAGCCAGCGAGCCTTTATCTACGCTGACCGCTTCTTCTCACGCGTGGCCGGCGTCCTCGGACAGCATCCTCGGGTCGATGCCGATCTTGCGGATGGCACGCTCCCACTTGCCGTCGAGGTCGGCACCGAAAAGAAGGTCGGTATCAGGCGCCACGTGCAACCAGCCATTAGCCTTGATCTCGCTATCCAGTTGGCCCGGCCCCCAGCCCGCGTAGCCAAGCGCCAGCAGGCTTTGGCGCGGGCCGTCTCCGGCAGCCATCGCCCTGAGGATGTCCAGGGTCGCGGTGAGCGCGACTTCGCCGTCCACCACCAGGGTGGCTTCCTGCACGTAGTCCGCCGAATGGAGGACGAATCCGCGCCCCGATTCGACGGGCCCGCCGAAATGCACGTTGATGCGCTCGTCGCCGGCGGTGCAATCGATTTCGAGCTGCTCGAGAAGATCGGGGAAGGTGAGCGACTCCAGCGCCCGGTTGACGACCAGCCCCATCGCTCCCTCGGGGCTATGGGCGCACATGTAGATCAACGACTTGTCGAAGCGCGGGTCCTGCATGCCCGGCATGGCGATCAGCATATGCCCCGTCAGGTACGCTTCCGCGCCGTCAAAATCTTGCACATCGGTCATGCCAGACACATTTAACTTGCCGCCGGCGCTATGGATGGCCGGGGCGGTTCGCGAACCTGTCCATAACCTATCCATTCTGGCACATGGCAGTAACCGGCAAAAGGTAAAGTGTTCGTGAGGCGCCTCAACTTTTGGCAAATCACCGGAGAAAGGACGCTATGATCCGCCGCATTCGGCGGTTACGGCCACCACGGCACAATTTGGAAATCCCATGCGTTTGACGAAGCCGTACATCGGGCGTTGGCGGCGGCGCGAGCTAGCGCCGTCGGCTCTATTCGTGGCGCTGGCGCTGTTGGCGGGATTGTGGCCGGACGGGCTTCGGGCCGCCGCCTCGCCCTGGGCCAAGACCGAACAAACGGCGCTGCGCCTGGTTTCCGCCAGCCAAGCCGTCGGCGATGGCGACACCGTCGTCCTCGGCCTGCACTTCCGCCTGAACGAGAGTTGGAAGGTGTATTGGCGTTCGCCAGGAGACGCCGGATTACCGCCGCGCGCCGATTGGTCCGGGTCCGACAATCTGGCCTCCGCCAGCATCGGCTGGCCTGTGCCCGAGCGCTTTTCCATCCTCGGCTTCGAGACCCTAGGCTACACCGGCGAGGTGGTGCTGCCGGTCACGGCGGAGGTGCGCGAGCCCGGTTCCCCCCTCTCCTTGCGCGCTCGCGTCGAGTACCTGGCGTGCAGCAACATCTGCATCCCCTATGAGGCGGACCTCGCCCTCGACCTGCCGGCCGGGATGGCGCGGCCCAGCGCCGAGGCCCACCTGATCAACCGCTTCTCCGTCCGCATTCCGGGCTCCGGCGAGGGCCATGGCATGGCCATTGAGAGCGCAGAGACCGGCCAAAGGGGCAACGGCACCGTACTTCGGGTCGTCGCCGCCTCGGCGATACCGCTCCGCGAGCCCGATCTTTTCGTCGAAGGCCCCGCCGAGCTCTGGTTCTCGCTGCCCCGGGTCCGTCTCGGCGAAGGCGGCAGGAAGGCAGTCATCAAGGTATCGGTCGAAGGCATCGCCGATTTCGGGCACCCGCTGGCCGGGGCGGCGCTCACCCTGACTCTGATCGACGGCGCGCGCGCCGCCGAACGCACCCTGACGGTGGCGGCTGCTACAAGTAGTGGCCTTGGCGGCTTTGGCGATGGCGGCGCGGCGCTCGCCGAGGCCGCCGGGTCGGACGCCGGTGTAACGGAACTGGTGCTGATTCTCGGCCTCTCCCTTCTTGGCGGGCTCATCCTCAATCTCATGCCCTGCGTCCTGCCTGTCCTCTCCATCAAGGTCCTCAGCGTCATCGGCCACGGCGGGGGTGAGACGCGCACCGTGCGAATCAGTTTCCTGGCCACCACGGCGGGAATCGTCTTTTCCTTCATGGTGCTGGCGACGGCCCTGGTGGCGCTCAAGTCGGCGGGGGCCACCGTCGGCTGGGGCCTTCAGTTCCAGCACCCGTGGTTCCTGATCGCCATGACCCTGGTGGTGGTCCTCTTCGCATGCAACCTGTGGGGCTTCTTCGAGGTGCGCCTGCCTCAATGGGCGTCCGACATGGGCGAGCACGCCAGCCACGTGCACGGGCTGGGTGAACATTTCTTGTCCGGCGCCTTCGCCACCGTGCTCGCCACGCCCTGCACGGCGCCCTTCCTGGGCACCGCCGTCGGCTTCGCGCTGTCCCGCGGCGCCGTTGAGATATTCGCCGTGTTTACCGCCCTCGGCATCGGCCTGGCGTTACCCTATCTGGCAGTGGCGGCGGCGCCCGGCCTGGCAACCCGCCTGCCCCGGCCCGGGCCCTGGATGGTCAAAGTGCGCTGGGTCCTCGGCTGCGCCCTGGCGGTGACGGCGGTGTGGCTGCTCACCGTGCTTGCCCGCCAGTCGGGAGGGGAACCGGCGCTTGCCGTCGGCGCCCTTACCGCGGTGGCCGCCGCCGCGCTCTATCTGCGTCACCGCATGGCCGGTATGGGGCGCGCCGCCGGCGCCGTGAGCGCGGCGCTCGCCGTGGCGGCTTTCCTGGTGCCGGCGGGAGACGGCGCCGGCAGGCCCTGGACCAATCCCGAGGCCAGGCTCGACTCCTTGTGGTTGCCCTTCGAGAAGGCGGCCATCCGGCGCCTCGTCACCACCGGCAAGGTCGTCTTCGTGGACGTTACCGCCGACTGGTGCCTGACCTGCCAGATCAACAAGTCCCTGGTGCTCACCCGGGGCGATGTCTACCGGCGCCTCGCCGACGACGGCGTGGTCGCCATGCAGGCCGACTGGACGCGCCCCGACGACGACATATCGCGCTACTTGGCCTCCTTCGGGCGCTACGGCATTCCTTTCGACGCCGTATACGGCCCGGGGACGCCGCGCGGCGAGGCGCTCCCCGAATTGCTCACCGAAAACGCCGTCCTCGAGGCGCTGGAGCGCGCCACCGGCCCGGCTGCCTTCTCGTCGAAATAGGGGCGCCCCTGGACGCGGCGGCGTTATGGACTATCTGTACGCCAGCGGCATGGCTTTCGGACCGCTACCGGTTGATCTAAACGGGAGAGGCATTACCATGACCATCGACGTAGGCGACAGGGTCCCCTCGGCGAACCTCAAGGAAATCGGCGCCGACGGGCTCGGCGATGTCCCCACCGACGACCTCTTCAAGGGCCGCAAGGTAGCCGTGTTCGGGTTACCGGGCGCCTTCACGCCGACTTGTTCGGCCAAGCACCTGCCGGGTTTCGTGGAGAACGCCGGGGCTCTCAAGGCCAAGGGCGTCGATGAGATCGTGTGCGTCTCCGTCAACGACGCCTTTGTCATGAAGGCGTGGAGCGATCAGCAGGGCGCCGCCGGCAAGGTACGGCTCTTGGCCGACGGCAATGCCGAGTTAGCCAAGGCCATGGGACTCGCGCTCGACGCCTCGGGATACGGCATGGGCACCCGCTCGCAGCGTTTCTCCATGGTCGTCGAAGATAGTGTCGTCAAGGCCGTCGCCATCGACCCGCCGGGCTCCTTCAAGGATACCAGCGCCGAGACCATGCTCGGCCAACTCTAAGCTGTGTACTCATAAACGATGTCTTTATTGGGTGTTTCCCGCCACGTCGATGACGGATTCGCGCCGTGGGGCGAACGGAGACTTAGCTCCCGGAATCGTCGACGGTTTCACCCCGTTCGATCATGTAGGTCTTATCAGCAAAGTCGATCCGTTTCACGTCCGATTCAGCCATCAGTACAGTCAGGCCGTCCTGTTGAAGCTGCTGGATCTTCTCCCCAATTTTTACCCCCAGCCCCGGAGACAGGCCTTCAAAAGGTTCGTCCAACAGCAAGAGCTTAGTCCCGCTCATCAGCGCACGAGCCAGCGCCACCATCTTCTGCTGTCCTCCGCTCAACATCGAAGCGCGGCGATTCACGAACGGCGACAACTCGGGCATCAGGCGGTAGATGTAGTCCAGCCGCTCGTCGGCTGTCTCAATCTTGCACGCCCATGCCGGCAGTAGAATGTTGTCGCGAACCGTCAAGGCGCCGATCAGACGGCGCTCCTCGGGCATGTACCCAATGCCCAGCGGGGCGCGCAGATGCGCCGCAACGTGCAAAATATCTTCGCCGTCGAAGTGAATGCTGCCGGCCGTTAACGGCAAGATCCCCATGATGCTTTTCAGCGTGGTTGTCTTGCCCGCGCCGTTGCGCCCGGCCAGCAAGACGAGCCCGCCAGGGGAAATTTCCAGGTTGACCCCTCGCAGGATATTGAAGCCACTGATCGTCACCCTGAGGTCGTTAAGCTTCAGCATGATCACACCCGTCCGAGCACGGCTTTTCTGACCTCAGGGTCGGCCAGGACGTGTTCTGGCTCGCCATCGGCG
>DASCNF010000043.1:0-14953 GCA_036011345.1 Rhodospirillales bacterium
ACTGGCGCAGCGATGCAAACCACGAGAGGCGCGGCTACCATGAAAAAGATCGAGGCGATCATCAAGCCTTTTAAGCTCGACGAGGTCAAGGACGCCCTCCACGACATCGGATTGCAGGGTATGACTGTCATCGAAGCCAAGGGCTTCGGCCGCCAGAAGGGCCACACGGAACTCTACCGCGGCGCCGAGTACGTGGTCGATTTTCTGCCCAAGGTGAAGATCGAACTAGTCCTCAACGACGGCCTAGTGGAAAGGGCCATCGAAGCCATTCGCCAGGCCGCGCAGACGGGCCGCATCGGCGACGGCAAGATTTTCGTGACCCCGGTGGAGAACGCCATCCGCATCCGCACCGGCGAATCCGGCCCCGAGGCCATCTGAGAGGAGCCCCGACCATGACAGTGAATTGCAAATCCCCCGCCGACGTCGTCAAGGCCCTCAAGGACGACGGCGTCGAATTCGTCGACCTAAGGTTCACCGATCCCCGCGGCAAGTGGCAGCACCTGGCCATCACGGCCCCCCATCTAAGCCAGGATTCCTTTGCCGACGGCGTCATGTTCGACGGCTCGTCCATCGCCGGGTGGAAGGACATCAGCGAATCCGACATGGCGCTTATCCCCGATCCCACCACGGCGGTGATGGACCCATTCTCGGCGCAAGACTCGCTGATCCTGATCTGCGACGTGCTCGAGCCCTCGACGGGCCAGCCCTACGGGCGTGACCCGCGCTCGCTGGCGCGCCGCGCCGAGGCCTATCTCGGCGCCACGGGCGTAGGCGACACGGCGTATTTCGGGCCCGAGGCCGAGTTTTTCGTGTTCGACGACGTGCGCTTCGACGTCTCCATGAACCGGGTCTTCTATGAGTTCGATTCGGGCGAGGGACCGTATGCCAGCGGTAAGATCCTGCCCGAGGGAAACGCTGGGCACCGGCCGCCGCCGAAGGGCGGCTACTTCCCCGTGCCGCCGGTCGATTCCCTATCCGACCTGCGCGCCGAAATGGTCACGGTGATGCGCGAGATGGGCCTCGACATGGAAAAGCACCACCACGAGGTGGCGCCCAGCCAGAACGAACTCGGCATGGTCTTCGACACCTTGCTGCGCACCGCTGACAACCTGCAGATCTACAAATACTGCGTGCAAATGGTGGCCCACACCTACGGCAAATCGGCCACCTTCATGCCCAAGCCGGTGATCGACGACAACGGCTCGGGCATGCACGTCCACCAATCCATCTGGAAGGACGGCAAGCCGACGTTCGCCGGTTCGGGCTATGCCGATCTTTCGGACACGGCGCTCCACTACATCGGCGGCATCATCAAGCACGCCAAGGCACTCAACGCCTTCACCAACCCCACCACGAACAGCTACAAGCGCCTCATCCCCGGGTTCGAGGCGCCGGTGCTGCTCGCCTATTCGGCGCGCAACCGCTCGGCCTCGTGCCGCATTCCGTTCACCACGGCGCCCGGCGGCAAGCGCGTCGAGGTGCGCTATCCCGACGCCACCACCAACCCCTACCTGGCGTTTTCCGCCATGCTCATGGCCGGGCTCGACGGCATCCAGAACAAGATCAACCCGGGCGACCCCATGGACAAGAACCTCTACGACCTGCCGTCCGAGGAACTCGAGGGCGTGCCCGTGGTGTGCGGCAGCCTGCGTCAGGCCTTGGAGGAACTCGACGCCGACCGCGATTTCCTGAAAGCCGGCGACGTGTTCTCCGACGACGTCATCGACGGCTACATGGGGCTCAAGTGGGAGGAGGTTTACAACTTCGAGCACACGCCGCACCCGGTGGAGTGGCAGATGTACTACTCGTCGTAAGCGGCGGGGACGCCACCCACCAAATCGCTCCCGTTTACCAAATCTTGACGAATGGCGGCTAAGATCCGCGGCCGGAAAACTGGCACGTGGGCACCGGAGGTCAGCCATGGAACAATTCTAGTCGTATTTCGCCTCCCTCTTCGACTCGGAGGAGTTCACCATATTCCTCACGGCGTGGAGCGCCTGGCCGCGGCCCTGACCATCGCCCTGGTCATCCGCAAGGTCTCCGACCACATGGCCAGGATCGAGGAAGCAAACCGCCACCAACAAAGGCGTCCCACGCACGGCGAGGGATTTCACCCCTTACGGTTACTCCGACCACGTCGCCTGAAGGCGCCCGGCACCAACCAAGGCCACGAGTGGCGGCTGGCTGGGACTGGCACCCTACCTATAATCCATCAATGGCAAACAAATCTCCCGGCGCCGGCAGGTGGCGCGGGCTCGCGGTACTTTTGGCGGCCGCCGTGCTCGGGTTCGCTACCTCAAGCGCGGCGGCGCAGTGCGTCGCCGACGGGCGCGGCGTGGTCGTCGATATGCGTTCGGTTCTCGGCCAGATAAAGTACCAATCGGCCAGCCTGGGGCTGGGGCAGTTGTGGCGCCTGCGGGAGCGGGTGCGCGGCGCCGTCAGGAAGCTCGGCTGGCATGCCGTCGGCTTCATCCGCACCGAAGTGGAATACCGCATGCGCGTCACGGTGAGCGCAGCACCTCTCTCCACGCGCCTCTATTGCGTCAGCCTGACCACGGTGGACGCCACGCTCGGCTACGGCACCCCCAACGTCTACATCAACCCCAAGTACCCGCGAAGGAGCTGCGCTTAACGCTCGATCATACCCCATGAGAACGCCCACGTGGACATCTTCCGGACCACGCTGGGACGCTTCGCGCCGCGCCTGCGGGCCCATCTGAGTCAGGCCACCGGGCGTATGGCGCCGATCCGCGCCATCTCGCCCGACGACGGTGCCGAGCGCCTGAAGGAGCGCTTGCGCCATGAGATCGAGCCCTTGTTCAACGACACGAACCGGATCCTGAACCGGGCCAACGCCAAGCTCTACACCACCCGCAACTACAAGCGCGAGTTGGAGCGCTGTAGCGATTGGTGGGCTAACCCTACGTTGCCGCCTTACACGCCGATGGACGGTGCGCGGAATCGGAATTATTGTTGATTCGAGCCGAGGACACGGACATGGCCGAAGAAGACGACGCGGTCGAGGAACAGGCGGAAGAGCCGAGTGACGCGGAAGCCGCGGAAGCTGCGGCGTTCGCGGCGGCGGCCAGGGACACTGGTGACGCGGCGGCCGTGCGGGTGAGCAAGCTCATGAAGCTTGGCCGCGGCGCCGTGATCGAGCTTGAGCGCAAGCACGGTGTATCGTAAACGAGTGGACGTCCTTTCCCCACAGGGCCCCCATGGGAAAGGCGGCGACAGGAAATGGCGGAAAAGATAACAAAATTAGACGCCGAATGGCGCGCCCAGCTCACCCCCGAACAATTCGCGGTGACCCGGGGGAAGGGCACGGAAAGGGCCTTCAGCGGCGCCTACCACGACAGCAAGGTGGCGGGAACGTATCGCTGCGTATGCTGCGGCGCCGCGCTGTTCAGTTCCAAGACCAAGTTCGATTCGGGAACCGGCTGGCCCAGCTTCTGGGCACCAGCCGCAGACGACGCACTGGCCACGGAAGAGGACCACGGCTTCGGCATGATCCGCGCCGAGGCGACGTGCGCGCACTGCGACGCCCACCTCGGCCACCTCTTCCCGGACGGCCCGCCGCCGACGGGACAGCGCTATTGCATCAATTCCCTCTCCCTCAAGCTCGACAAAGACGAATAGGGGCCCTCGCCTTGACGCCGCCAATTCTTCCCGGCAGGGCCGGTGCCGCCTTCGCAGCGGGATGCCTGGGCGGGCTCGCCGACGGCCTCGCGATATCGGGACCGGCCGCCGCCCGGTGGCTGAAGAAAACCGGCGAGACGGACTGAGAGACCATGGACCCTGCCGCCATCCGCGCCCAGGAAAAGGACCGCTGGAATTTCGTCGCCGCCGGCTGGAAGACGTGGTGGGAGGTCATCGAGGGCTGGAGCCAGCCGGTCAGCGACCGCCTCGTCGAAATGGCCGGCGTGGGTCCCGGCGACGCCGTCCTCGACATCGCCACTGGCGCCGGCGAGCCCGCCCTCACCGCGGCACGCCAGGTCGGACCGGCGGGAAGCGTCGTCGCCACCGACCTGTCCAGCGCCATGATGCGGCTGGCCGCCGAGCGCGCCGCCGCCGACGGCCTCGACAACATCGAGTTCCGCGAGGCCGGTGCGGAAACTCTCTCGTTACCCGGAGCAACCTTCAACGCCGCATTGTGCCGCTGGGGCCTGATGTTCATGCCCAAGCCGGTGGCCGCGTTGGAGCGTGCCCACGCCCACCTCAGACCAGGCGGGCGTCTCGCCGTTTCGGCCTGGGGGGCGCCCGAGGAGGTCCCCATGATCAGCGTTGGCAGGACGATTTTCAGCTCGCTCCTACCACCGCCCCTGGACCCCGACATTGGCCCCTTCCGCTTCGCCGAGGCGGGCACCCTGGAAGGCCTGCTCGCCGCCGCCGGGCTCGACGACATCAAGAGCGAGCCGATCACCGTCACCGTCGAGTTTCCGGGGGTCGCCGATTTTATCAGCTACCGCCAGGAGGTCAGCACCCAGGACTTGGCGCTACGCCAGAACCACCCGCCGGAGAAGGTGGCCGAGACATGGGCGGCGGTTGCCAAGGAGGCCGCCGCCTACGCCGGTCCCGACGGCCGCGTGGTGGTCGAGAACCGCGCCCTGATCGCGTCGGGGCAGCGCGCTAGCTAACCGTCAGTTTCTCCAGCCTCCTTGAATTGGCGCGCCCGCTTGACGTAGTTGTCGGCGACCCGGGTCATGAGCGCCAGGTCGTCGTCGTTGAGGTCGCGCAGGCGCCTTGCAGGGACGCCGCCCCACAACTCGCGCGGCCCGACCCGGACACCCGGTAACACCACGGCGCCAGCGGCGATGAACGCCTCCTTGCCGATCACAGCGCCGTCGAGAACTGTGGCGCTGGCACCGATCAGGCAACCATCCTCGAGGACGCAGCCGTGGAGGACGGCGGCGTGGCCGACCGAGACGCCGCAGCCGATGATCGTCGGCGTGCCGAATTCCACGTGAACGACGCAACGGTCCTGGATGTTGGAGCGCTCTCCGACGCGGACCCCCGCCTCGTCGCCGCGCAGGACGGCGCCGGGCCAGAGACTGCTCTCGGCATCGATCTCGACGTCGCCGACGACGGCGGAGCCGGGTGCCAAGTAAACGCTGGCGTCGGCGCGAGGCCGGGCATCCCCATAGGGAACAATAAGACCACTCATCGTTCCGTCCCTCATCCTTTCAAGGTATCTGAAGCAAGTCGCGCAGGGCGGCGCTGACGGCTTGGGGTTGCTCTAGGGTGGCCAGGTGGCTGCAGTCCTCGATGACGACGAGCCTTGCCCGGGGCATGGCGTCAGCCATCTCCTGGTGCACCTCAAGGGGCGTGATCACGTCCTGGCACCCGCACAGGACCAGCGTCGGGCAGTGGATTACCGATAGGTGCGGCCGGCTGTCGATACGCTTCAGGGTGGCGCTCTTCTGGCGCAGGAAGGCGCCCTTCCCGGTGTGCTCCATCATGGCCATGACACACCCCGTCTGCTCCTCGTCGTCGAACCGGTCGGGATGTAACAAAAGGGGCAGAAGGCGCGACGTAACGCCCTTGAACCGGCCTTTCCAGGCGAGTTCGATGAGGCCGCCGTGGTTTGCCGTCTTCTCCGGCGTATCGGCACGCGCCGAAGTGGCGAGGAGGGCTAGGCGCGTCACCCGCCCGGGCGCCTGGCGCATGATCTCGAAAGCCACGCAGCTGCCCATCGAAAACCCGGCCAGGGCGAAGTTCTCCGGTGCCTCGATGAGCACGGAGCACGCCATCGCCTCGAAGCTGTCGTCGTCGGTGAAATCGCCGATGGTGAAGGACGCGGCGTCGCCCAGGGTCTCCGTCTGGTGGCGCCACAGCGCCCAGTCGCAAAGCAGGTCGGGCAGAAGCACGAGCGGGGTCGTGGACGCCATCATCGCGACACCGTCATTCGAGTTTTCGTCATTTGATCAACTCCAGAAGTTCCCTGAAGTGGGGATGGTCGGCGCGCTCCATCCATTCGAAGACGACCATCTCGGTGGTAACGATGGCGGCTCCGGCGGCGCGCAGGCGCTCCACGCCGGCGGTGGCGTTCTCCGGCGTGCGCGAAGCAACCGCGTCGGCCACCACGAAGACCTCGTAGTCCTTGTCTAACAAATCCATGGCGCCTTGCAGGACGCAGACATGGGCCTCCATGCCGACGACCACCGCCTGGCCGCGGCCGAGCCCGCGGAAACGTTCCGCGAAAGCGTCGCCGGCGAGGCACGAGAAGTGCACCTCCTCGACGATGGCGCCTTGGGGGGCCATCTCGGCGATTTCCGGCACCGTATGGCCGAGGCCGCCGGGGCTCAGCTCGGGCACTAGGACGGGAACCCCGAGGCGCCGCGCCGCCGTCATCAGCACGCGGGAATTGGCGATGGCGCGGGCGGCGCAGTGGACGGCCGGCGCCAACCGGCCCTGAACGTGCACGACCAGCAGCGCCGAGCGCTCGGCCTTGATCAGCATCGGCGTCATTCCCCAAACGAACGGCGGAATCGGGACCCCACGTTAGCGGAAGCAAGAAGCCCCGCCAAGGGTACTTCCGACGCCCCGGCGCCTCGGCATACAGGGGCGATTGACAGGGGTGTGGGAAAGCCTAAACTCGCGCACCAGACTTGGCGCCAACTGTTTCCATCGGCGGCTCCTCACCGCTCAGACCCGGTTTGAATGAAGTTTTCCGAACTCGAACTTAGCGAAGATGTCCTGCGCGCCGTGACCGAGGCGGGCTACACCGAGCCCACGCCGGTACAAGAGCGGGTCATCCCCTACGTCTTCATGGGCCGCGACGTGCTCGCCTGCGCGCAGACGGGGACCGGAAAGACGGCGTCCTTCACCTTGCCCATGATCGACATCCTGGCGGCGGGGCGCGCCAAGGCGCGCATGCCGCGCTCCATCATCCTCGAGCCGACACGCGAGCTGGCAGCACAGGTTGCCGATAACTTCGACACCTACGGCAAGTATCACAAGCTGACCAAGGCGCTGCTCATCGGGGGCGTTTCCATGGACGACCAGATAAAGGTGCTGGACCGCGGCGTCGACGTTCTGATCGCCACGCCGGGGCGCCTTCTCGACCTGTTCGAGCGCGGGCGTCTCCTGTTGAACGACGTCAAGATCTTGGTCATCGACGAAACCGACCGCATGCTGGACATGGGTTTCATCCCCGATGTCGAGCGCATCGTCTCGCTGACGCCCAAGATGCGCCAGACCTTGTTTTTTTCGGCCACCATGCCGCCCGAGATCAGACGTCTTGGCGAATCCTTCCTCATGAACCCCAGGGAAATTCACGTGTCGCCGCCGGCGACCACGGCGGTTAACGTCATCCAGGGGGTGATCACGATCAGGCACAATGACGGCCCCCGGCCGGGCGGCGGCCAGAAGGAGAAGCGCCGCGTCCTGCGCCAGTTGATCAGCCACGAGAACGTCAAAAACGCCTTGGTCTTCTGCAACCGCAAACGCGACGTCGGCGTGCTCCACCGCTCCCTCAACCGTCACGGCTTCAACGCCGCCCAGTTGCACGGCGACATGGTGCAGTCGGTGCGTATGGAGACCCTGGTCGCCTTCAAGCGCGGTGAGATGAAATTCCTGGTGTGCAGCGACGTCGCCGCGCGCGGCCTCGATATCCAGGACATGAGCCACGTCTTCAACTTCGACGTGCCGACCACTCCCGAGGACTACGTGCACCGTATCGGGCGCACGGGGCGGGCCGGACGAACCGGGCGCGCCTACACGTTGGCCCTTCCGGAAGACGCCAAGTACATTCAAGCGATCGCCCATCTCATCGGCAAGGAAATCCCGCACATTACCCTGGACGGCGAAACTGCCCCGGAGAGCACGGGCGAGGATGAGAGCAAGATTAGGGGCGAGGAAGAACGTGAACATGCCCCGGCGCGCCGCCGCCGCCGGTCGGGAGGACGCGGGCGCAAAGCGGCGGGCGATAAGAAGGCCGATCCCCAACCCGACCCACGGTCCCACGAAAGACCAGCCGAAACGAAACCGGCGGAGAGCTCCGACAAGCCGGTGGTCGGCATGGGGGACCATGTACCCGCCTTCATGCAGCGACCGGTCAAGCCACCGACGGAGTGCTGAGCCGATGCAGACCATTTTCATCCAAGTGAAATGCGAACTAGGCAAGGCCTACGATGTCGCCGACAAGGCGGTGGAACAGGTGTCACAGGTCTCGGAGGTGCACTCCACGTCGGGCAACTACGACCTGCTGGTCAAGTGCCACCTCGATGACGGTACCGACCTCGGCCACTTCGTGACCGAGCACATCCAGACCCTTCCCGAGGTCAAGGACACCTTCACCATCATTACCTTCAAGGCCTTCAGTTAATACCAACGGTCCTGATTATTGATCCCTTGTGACGGCGTTGCGAGGTTTCCGGCTAGGAGCGCGCCGCGCCCGGCCTGCCGATCATCCCCTTCGCTCCATCCCCGCGACGCCGGTGCAAGCCAGCGCGGTCCTGAATTTGTCGCCAATATTCGTTGGTTTGTTTGCCGCGTTGCTTTGTTTTGCCGAGCCGGGGCCGCGGCGAAGAAGGCGTCGGGCGACGCGCTCCATTATAATATGCGAATATTAATTAATACAATTCAGAAATAACGAAGCCTCGGATACCATCGGCCGCCAGCGGCGGGAAGGTGGCGCCAGTCCGATACTCCCCACCCCGGCCCAAGCGGCTGGATGGGAGTGGCAACGACACGACCCCGACTAAACGGGCAATGCCCTAGATCAGCCCGCCGAGCGGCGAGGACGGATCGGCGTAGCGTTTCTTGGCCATGCGCCCGGCCAGATAGGCGTGGCGCCCGGCGGCCACCGCGTGCTTCATGGCGGCGGCCATACGGATCGGGTCCCCGGCCTCGGCGATAGCGGTGTTCATCAACACCCCGTCGCACCCCAATTCCATGGCCACGGTGGCGTCCGACGCCGTGCCGACGCCGGCGTCGACGATGACCGGCACCCTCGACTGTTCGACGATGAGGCGGATGTTGACGGCATTCTGAATGCCGAGGCCGGAGCCGATGGGGGCGCCGAGCGGCATGATGGCGGCGGCACCGGCGTCCTCCAGGCTCTTGCACATGATGGGGTCGTCGGAGCAATAGACCATGACCTGGAAGTCCTCCCCGACCAGGGTCTCGGTGGCGGCCAGGGTCTCCACCATGCGGGGATAAAGGGTCTTCTCGTCGCCCAGGATCTCCAGCTTGACCAGATCCCAGCCCCCCGTCTCGCGCGCCAGGCGGAGCGTGCGCAGCGCTTCGGCGGCAGTAAAGCAGCCGGCGGTATTGGGCAGATAGGTGTACTTCCCGGGGTCGATGTAATCGACCAGCATGGGCTGGTCCGGGTCGGACACGTTGACCCGGCGCATGGCGACGGTGATCATCTCCGCCCCCGACGCCTCGAGAGCGCGGCGGCTTTGCTCGTAATCGCGGTATTTGCCGGTGCCGATGATGAGCCGCGAGCGGAAGCGCCGCCCAGCCACCTCAAGAAGGTCGTCGCCGGCGCCGGCGGCACCGCCGCCGATGAAATGGACGATTTCCAGCCTGTCGCCGTCGGCCAGCGCGGTTTGCGGGTAGGTGGACCTGGAGACTATCTCTAGGTTGCGCTCGACCGCCACCTTGCGCGGGTCGATGCCGATACGGCCGAGGAGCTGCTCGACGCTCAGCGCTTCCTCGAAAGTGCGTTCCTCGCCGTTGATGGTCAGGCGCATGGGGTTCACTGGACTCGAAGCATCGACAGACGATAAGTATGGGCCCAGCTTGCGGCCCATTCAACCGGCGGCAGAGCTCATTCGAGAACCCCGCCGGGGACGGGAATTGTATATGTTCGCGCCACGGGGGGCCATGGTATAAACCGTCGACGCGGCCGGGAAATCCTCAAGACGATGTCCAAAAAGATCATGGTCCTCAACGGACCCAACCTCAACCTGCTGGGCACGCGACAGCCCGACGTGTACGGCGAGGAAACCCTTGCCGACATCGAGGCGGCATGCGTCGGGCGGGGCATAGCACTCGAACTCGACGTGGATTTCCGCCAGACCAACTCGGAAGGCGAGATGGTCGACGCCATCCAAGAAGCAGGCGCCACCCACGCCGGGCTCGTCGTCAACGCCGGGGCCTACACTCATACCTCGGTGGCTGTCCTCGACGCCCTCCTCGCCTGCGAGATGCCGATCATCGAGGTACACCTTTCCAACATCTACCGACGCGATGAGTTCCGCCAACACTCGTTCGTCTCCAAGGCGGCGCTGGGCTCCATCTGCGGCCTCGGCGGCCACGGCTACGAGTTCGCTCTCGACGCCCTGGCGCGGCTGCTCGAGGATAGCTGAAACCACGCCGCTGGCAGCACGCCGCCAGACAATTATAATTTGCGTTCTCCGCAAATTATAATTGCGTAAAACGCAAATTCCTCTTGATAGACGCCGCCTTCCCTGGCAGGATGGTGACCATGAAGCTCTCCGAATACCTTTCCGATAGGGCAATTACCGCATCCGACCTGGCCAGGGAGATCAACCGCTCGGTTTCGACGGTGACACGCATCGTTAACGGCGAAAGCAAACCGGACTGGTCGACCATGGCCCGCATCGACGACGCCACGGAAGGGGCCGTGAAGCCCAACGACTTCCTGCCGGCGGCGGGAGAACCGGCGCCAGAGGCCGAAACCGCGGGTTCCGTGGACGCCGATCTGGTGCGCGAGCTGGCCCGCCTGCTCGACGAGACCGGCCTCTCCGAGATCGAGTACTCGAGGGGCGAATGGCGGGTACGCGTCGCCAAGGCGCCGCCTGCCGCAACCGCTGTCCCGGCCTCCGCTCTCGCGATCCAGTTGCCGGAGGCGGCGCCTACCGAGGCGGCGGCGGACCAGGCGGGCGAGGACTTCGCGGGGCATCCCGGCGTCATCACGTCGCCCATGGTCGGCGTCGTCTATACCTCGGAGAGCCCCGACGCGCCGCCCTTCGTCAAGGTCGGCGACACGGTGACGGTGGGCCAGACCCTGTTGCTGATCGAGGCCATGAAGGTATTCAACCCGATCGTCGCTCCGCGCCCCGGCAAAGTGGCCCGCATCCTGGTCGGCAGTGGCGTGCCGGTTGAATTCGGCGAACCCCTGATCGTCGTCGAATAGGGGAAAGGCGGGACCGATCCGATGTTCGAAAAGGTCCTCATCGCCAATCGCGGAGAGATCGCCTTGCGCATCCACCGAGCCTGCCAGGAAATGGGCATCGCCACCGTGGCCGTGCACTCGACCGCCGATTACGACGCCATGCACGTTCGGCTAGCCGACGAGTCCGTGTGCATCGGACCTCCGGCCGCCGCCGGCAGCTACCTGAACGGGGCAGCCATCATGTCGGCGGCCACCATCTCGGGCGCCGACGCCATCCACCCGGGATACGGCTTCCTTGCCGAAAACGCCGATTTTGCCGAGATGGTCGAGGCGCACGACATCGTCTTCATCGGCCCGTCGCCCGACCACATCCGCCTGATGGGCGACAAGATCGCCGCCAAAAGGGCAGTGACGGACGCCGGCATCCCCGTCGTCCCCGGCTCCGACGGCCCGGTCGAGAACGCGGCGGCCGCCCTCGAAGCGGCGCGCGCCATCGGCTACCCGGTACTCGTCAAGGCAGCGGCCGGCGGCGGCGGTCGGGGCATGAGCGTGGCCCATGCGGAGGATGACCTGAAGTCCGCCTTCGGCCTGGCGCGGGGCGAGGCCGAGGCGGCCTTCGGTTCGGGCGTCGTCTACCTGGAAAAATACCTGACGCACCCACGTCACATCGAAATTCAGATCGTCGCCGACCACCATGGAAACGTTGTTCACTTGGGCGAGCGCGACTGCTCCCTGCAGCGCCGCCACCAGAAGGCGGTCGAGGAGGCGCCCTCCCCGGCCTTGAACGACGATGCCCGCCAGCGCATCGGCCGCATCGCCGTCGATGCCGTAAGGCGCCTCGGCTACCGCAACGTCGGCACCCTTGAATTCCTCTATGAGAACGGTGAATTCTATTTCATCGAGATGAACACCCGCCTGCAGGTGGAGCACCCGGTGACCGAGATGGTATGCCGCCTCGACCTAGTGCGCGAGATGGTGCGCATCGCCTCGGGCGCGGCTCTCGCCTTTGCCCAGGAAAACGTTCGCTTCGCCGGACACGCCATCGAGTGCCGCATCAACGCCGAGAACCCGGACACCTTCCAGCCCTCGCCCGGGCGCATCACCGATTACCACGCACCCGGTGGCCTCGGGGTGCGCGTCGACAGCGCGCTCTATTCCGGCTACACGGTGCCCCCCCACTACGACAGCCTGATCGCCAAGCTGGTCGTGCACGGCAACAATCGCAACGAGTGTATCATGCGCTTGCGCCGGGCGCTCGGCGAATACGTGATCGGCGGTCTCGATACCACCATCGCGCTGCAGCGGCGCATCATCGCCGAGCCTGCCTTCGTCAACGGTGATTACGACATCCACTGGCTGGAGAAATTCGTCGGAGGCGGGGCATGAGCTTGCTGTCCGAGCGCGGCCAGTTGACGCCCGAGCTGTTGCTGCGCGCCTACGCTGCCGGCATCTTCCCGATGGCCGAATCACGCCACGCCCCGAACATCTTCTGGGTCGACCCGGAAGTGCGCGCCATCCTGCCGTTCGAGGAGTTCCGCGTCCCCCGCAGCCTGCGCAAGACGGTGCGCCGCGGCCTCTTCGAGGTGCGCTGCGACACCGCCTTCGCCGACGTCATTCGGGCCTGCGCCGAGGTCACCCCGAAGCGCCGCGACAGTTGGATCAACGACGAGATCATCGCCGCCTATTCCGCCCTGCACGAACTCGGCCACGCCCACAGCGTCGAATGCTGGCTCGGGACCGAGTTGGTCGGCGGCCTTTACGGGGTGGCGCTGGGCGGCGCCTTCTGCGGCGAGAGCATGTTCTCGCGCCGCACCGACGCCAGCAAGGTGGCGCTGGTGCATCTGGTGGCACGCTTGGCCCTCGGCGGCTTCACCCTCCTCGACGTGCAGTTCGTGACCGACCACCTGCGCCGCTTCGGCGTCGTCGAAATCCCGGCCCGCCGCTACCTGATGCACCTGGGCGAAGCCCTCGAGGTACGCGCCGTCTTCTCTCGCGATCTGCCGCCCGCCGAGGAAAAGGCGGCCCTGGAGGCGGTGCTGGGGGGTCGCGCCGCTGCGTCGTCGGATCGGTCGACAAAACCATAAAACTAGTTCTAAGTTTTTTGTGGCAAAGTCACGGCGATCGTTGGAAAAATTGGCGGCGCGCACGCTTGCCGCGCTAGGCAAGAGAATCCGGCTGCGCCTGTTCCGCCTGTTGACCCGGGCTGGCCGGGACGGCCTTACCGTCGGCCAAGCGCAGCAACACCTAGGCATTCCGGAATCGACGCTAGCGCATCATCTTTCTACCCTCGCCCAGGCCGGCGTGGTGGTCCAGGAACGGCGCGGGCGCGAGGTGGTGTGCACAGCCGATTTCGTGGCCATGAACGGGCTGAGGGCCTACCTGACGGAACAATGCCGCGCAGGCGTGCACCTGGAAGCGGAGGCGGAGGCGGATGCGGCATGATTTTCTCCAGGGATATGGTCGCATGAACGCCCTATACGCCGCCGCGACATGGCCGAGAAAGGCCATGGAGTTCCACCGCGCCTAGCTGGCCGTCGGCGCCGTGATTACGGCCATCGCCGTGCTCGAGCCAGCGCAAATGCGGCCTTCCGCCACCTTCACAGTAGGGGCCGTGCTCGGCGTGCTGCCGTTCTTGTTGCTTTCCTTAGCCATCGCCGCCTATGCCAAGGCGAGCGGCGCCGACAACCTGAGCGGCCGCGCCTTCCAAAGGCGCATCCTGCCGATGATCGGGTTCGCCGCCGCCATGGGCGCGCCCCGCAAAAGGTAGCAGGGCGCTTCTGGCACCAGCCGGCGCGCCGCGCCGCCTTCATGGCTGGCGCGCGCAACACCCTGCTGTTCCTTGGCAAGTGGCTGGTCCTGGCCTTCGTGCTGGAAAGCCTCATGCTGGTCTAAGTGCCCGCCGAGTTAGTGGTAGGCGTCGCCGGGGGAGACGGCGGCGGGGCTGGCCTACGGCGCCTTTTGAGGCGGCCCAAAAGCGACACAGGCGTTATTCGTCGATACAATCCAACACCCAGACATCGTAGACCGGGTGGTGCACGGCGGAGAGCGCCGGGCTCGAAGCGAACATCCAGCCGCGGAAGACGCTGATCGCCGCCTCCCCCGGGCGCACCTCCCAAATATCGAGGAAGGCGGCGCTTTCCGGGGTTTCCTCGGGGGGCCGCTTATCGCAGGTGCGGGCGATGATCTGCAAAGTCCCGAAGCGCACGGTGCGCCCCACCGGCGCCTCGATGGTAGAGACCCGCGCCGTCACCTTGTCAAGGCCTTGCAGGAGCGCCATTTCGTAGGGCTCGGCGCGCCCGGGCGCCGTGACCAGCACCAGAAAAATTGCCACCAGGGCGGCGGCCAAGCGGCAGCCGGACATCCATGGGGACATCACCCCTCCCCCACCTTGCGGGCGGCGAAACGCAGGCGTACGTAGTCGGCGGTCCAGCCGCCATCGGCGTCCTTGAGGCGGGGCTTCAGCCGGGCCCTCACCTCATCCAGGAAGGCCGGGCGCCCGCCCTCGGGCAGGGCCGAGAGGAAGCTCTCGGCGAAGGTTTCGAGCCAGCCGTCGATGCTGGTCGGCAACGCCGTCGGCCGCGCCACGAGACGCATGGTGCAAACGTCGAAGCCGCCCTCCTCGAGGCTTTGCCGGTACTCGGCGGGAGCCGGAAAATACCACGGGCACAGAGCGTCGCCATCGATGCCGCGGCGCGCCAGCGCGTCGGCGAGGGTGCTCCGGATGGCCTCTACGTTGCCCTCGCCTCCCATCTCTCCGACGAAGCGTCCGCCGACCTTGAGGGCGCGCCAGACGTTGGCGATGACCGTTCGCGGGCGGTGCATCCAGTGCAGGGCAGCGTTGCTGAACACGGCATCGAACTCGCTCTC
>DASCNF010000044.1:0-10613 GCA_036011345.1 Rhodospirillales bacterium
GGACGCGCCTTTAGCTTGCAGCGCATCAACAACATCGTCAGAGTGGCCAACCGGTTGCACGGTTGCCAATGGCCGTCTTCCGGCCGCCGCCGGTGCCTTCGTCCAAAGCCTCGCCGGGCGTAACAAGCCGGTTCTAAGAGGCCTCGTGATCACGGCCAGGGGCAAGAGTAGAGAACACATGCGGGAAATCGTCCTCGATACGGAAACCACTGGCCTCGATCCTGGGTCGGGGCACCGTATCGTCGAAATCGGCTGCGTCGAGCTGGTCAATTACGTCGCCACGGGCCGTACCTTCCAAGGATTTGTCAATCCGGAAATGGAGATGCCCGCGGAGGCCCTGGCCATCCACGGGCTCACCGACGAATTCCTCGCCCAAAAGCCGACTTTCGCCGAAGTGGCCGATGCATTCATGGAGTTCATCGAAGAGTCGACGCTGGTCATTCACAACGCCGAATTCGACCTAGGATTCATCAACGCCGAGATGGATCGCCTCGGTCGCCCACCGGTCCCGGCGAAACGCACCGTCGATACGGTTCACATCGCGCGCAGCAAATTCCCCGGCGCCCCGGCCAGCCTCGACGCCCTTTGCTTGCGCTTTCAGATCGATAACTCCGAGCGTACCCACCACGGAGCGCTTCGCGACGCAAAGCTTCTGGCCGAGGTGTATCTCGAACTCATCGGAGGACGCCAACCGGGGTTAGAACTCGCTTTGGCGACCAGCGAAAAAGCCGGTCCCGAGACGCCGTCCGTCTTGCGCCAACCCCGCCTCCACGCTGCAAGCCACGACGAAAAGGCTCGCCACGCCGCATTCTTAAACGAGATTGAAACGCCGATCTGGCGCGCCTAAGAGGTTCAGCCAGCGGCCACTGGCTCGGCCCACGCGCCTTCCTGCGATTGCTGGTTCTGGAACATCGCCATGAAATCGACGGGCCCGATCATGACCGGCGGAAAGCCGCCGTCGCGCGTGGCTTCGGCGACGATGTTGCGGGCAAATGGAAACAACAAGCGCGGACACTCGACCAACAGTACAGTCTCCAGGTCGTCCTGGGGGACGTTGAGCGTAAATACTCCGCCGTAGGACAGTTCCAGGATGAAAGCCACCGAGTCGCCGGTCTTGCACTCGGCCTTGATCACCAGAACCACTTCGAAGACGTTGTTCTGCATGCCCTGCGCCTTGACGTCGACGTTGATGTTGATATTGGGCGGTTCCTGCTGGATGAGGGCGAAAATACCTGGGGTGGTCGGCGCCTCGAAGGAAAGGTCCTTGATGTATTGACCGTTGATGGTGAGAGGGACGTCATCTTGCGCACCGGCCCTCGTCGCCGTGGGGTCCACCACTTTCTCCGTCGGAGAGGGCCCTTCGTCCGCGCTTTTGGGCGGATTTTCATTCGATTTATCGGCCATGGTTCGTCTCCATCAATAAACGTGGCGGCCCAGGGGTCTGGTTCCACCACGGGCTATCACGGAACGAGTGGAGGAACAACCGTTTCCGGCATCTCCGATTACGAGTCCGGCAAGGTGCCGGGGGGATGGCGGCGGTCACGTTTCTCCGCCTCGTCCCCTTGGGGGTCGGTATCCGGGGATACCTCATGGTATTCCCCCTCGATCACCACGCCGCTCGGGTCACGTACCCCGGACGGGTGTGGACCGGGAACGTCCGCCCATGCCTCAACGCGGCCCGATGCGCGCAAATAGTGCCCAAGACCACGTCGCGCCAGGGCGCGCAGCGCTGGCATGAACAAAAGCAGGCCGACGGCGTCGGTAACGAAGCCCGGCGTCAGCAACAGGGCGCCTGCTAACACCAGGCACAGGCCGTCGAAGGCCTCGGAAACTGGAAACCGCCCGCGTTCCAGGCTTTCGCGAACGTGGAAAAGGGTGGACAAGCCCTGGTGACGGAGCAGCACGGAGCCGATGATGGCGGTGAGGACAACGACGCCCAAGGTCGGCCAAAGCCCAATACGGCCGCCCACTTCCAAAAAGACGCCAATCTCCACGATGGGCGTGCCGACCAAGACAAGAAGAAGAATGACGCCCATGCTTGCCCCGTATACAATGCGGGCTTATCTACTGTATAGACCATGGGGCACCCGAGTGTGCCTACTTTTGGCGGGACGCGTGGAGTCCGGGCAGCTAGCTTCGGTGGCCATGCTTGGCTCATGGACACCTACCGGTCGAGCCGCCGGCCAGACATGGGTATGAGCGCGGACGGACAAAGGCTATGGGCGAAGGCTTTCAGTTCATCGATATCATCCTGTTCGCGATGATCGCGGCCTTCTTGGTGCTGCGCCTGCGTAGCGTACTGGGCCGGCGTGACGGGCACGAGGGCGGGCATCGCAATCCATTCGCTCCTTCGCAACCGGCCGAGAAACCCGACAACAATGTGGTTAATCTGCCCGATAAGAGCGATGAGCAGCTGGCCGACGACGACGAGGCCGCCGGCACGCCCGAATCGGTGCTCGAAGCCGGCATCGGCGAAATTCGCGGAGCCGACCCTCAATTCGATCCGGAGGAATTGCTGGTCGGCGCTCGCGTCGCCTTCGAAATGATCCTTGGCGCCTTCGCCTCGGGGGATCGGAAAGCCTTGAAGCCGCTGCTCAGTTCCGAGGTCTACAGCAACTTCACCCGCGCCATGGACGGGCGGGAAGAAAGCGGCGAGGTGCTCGAGGAAACCCTGGTCGGAATCAAGGCTTCCGAGATTGTCGAGGCCTACATGGCGGGTTCCCTGGGCAACGTCACCGTCAAATTCGTCAGCGACCAGATCCATGCAGTGCATGGCGAGGATGGTGAAATTATTGAGGGTGATTCCAACGCGATCGTCGAAGTCACCGACTTCTGGACCTTTTCCCGCGACCCCAAGTCCCGCGATCCCAATTGGACGTTGGTTGCGACGCGCAGCCTGGATTAGACGCACCTGCCGATCGTCGGCATTCGCCATGGCGGTTGCCGTGCTCGCGGCCTGCGCGCCGGCGGCGAAACCTCGCACCGCTCCCTTACCCGCCCCCCCCACTCCCCCGGCGCTGACCCTGAGCCCCGTGGCCTTCACCCATCTCCCCGGTTGGCGCGACGACGCCCACGGCCAGGCGCTGGCCACCTTCAGGCGCTCGTGCGCGCGCCTCGTGTCCCGGCCCGTCGGCGAACTCCTGAATGGCGCCGGCACCGGCGGCACTGCCGCCGACTGGCGGCTCCCTTGCGCGGCGGCCGGGGGCATCGGCGACGACGCGCACGCGGTGGCCCGTCATTTCTTCGAGACCTGGTTCACACCCTACTTGGCGCTTGGAAACGGCGTGCCGCAGGGTCTGTTCACGGGCTATTACGAGGCCGAATTGCGCGGATCGCGGACTCGGCGCGGCCCATATCAGGTCCCCATTTACAGCCGTCCCGGCGATCTGGTTTCGATCGATCTTGGCCGCTTTCGCCAGGATTGGGAGGGCCAGCATATCGCCGGGCGTGTCGTCGTCGGCCAACTCGTGCCCATGGAAAGCCGCGCCGAGATCGAGAACGGAGCCCTCGCCGGGCGAGGCCTGGAGATTCTGTGGGTGGACGACCCCATAGACGCCTTTTTCCTGCACGTACAGGGGTCGGGCCGCATCGCCATGGAGGACGGCGCTATCGTTCGCCTGGGTTTCGCCGGACGCAACGGCCATCCCTACCGGGCCATCGGGCGCGACTTGGTGGAGCGCGGCATCATCCCCCGGGATTGTATTTCCATGCAGTCTATCCGCGCTTGGCTCAAGGCCCACCCGCGGCAGGGGGCCCGTCTCATGGCCAGCAATCCATCCTTCATTTTCTTTCGCGTCGTCGAGGGGGACGGCCCCACGGGTGCCACAGGAGCTCAAGGTGTAGCGCTCACTCCCGGACGCAGCCTCGCCGTCGACCGGCGCTTCGTTCCCCTGGGGGTGCCGGTGTGGCTCGACACCACCGACCCCGTGGATGCCTCGCGGCCCCTGCGCCGACTGGTCGTTGCCCAGGACACGGGCGGCGCCATCAGGGGCCCGGTGCGCGGCGACTTGTTCTGGGGATTCGGCGCGGCGGCCGCCGAGAGAGCCGGGCTCATGAAGCAAAAGGGCCGCTACTATTTGCTGTTGCCGAAGGGAACCAAGCCCTGAAACCGCCCGGCGGCGGGTTGCCATCGGCTTCCGAAAGCCGCATTCTTCGCCGATGGTAGGCAAATCCCCCCACATTGGACTGTTCGTAACCTGTCTCGTCGATCTGATGCGCCCCAGCGTCGGTTTCGCGGCGGTCAAACTGTTACAGGCGGCGGGTTTTGCGGTCACGGTGCCGGCTGCCCAGACCTGCTGCGGACAGCCCGCCTACAACTCGGGAGACGACGAGGACGCGCGCGCCATCGCCCGGCGTGTCATCGCCGCCTTTGAGGGCTTCGACTACCTGGTCGCCCCGTCAGGCTCGTGCGCCGGCACGATCAAGGTCCACTACCCTCGGCTGTTCGCCGGAGACACGGACATGGCGAAACGCGCCGAGGACTTGGCGCGGCGTACCCACGAACTCACGTCCTTTCTCAGTGACTTTATGCAAGTCACCGATTCGAAGGCAGAATACCGCGCCAAGGTGACTTATCACGACACCTGTTCGGGCCTGCGCGAGCTTGCCGTCAAGACGGCGCCGCGCGCCCTTCTCGGGCGCGTGCAGGGCGTTGAGCTGGCCGAATCCGAGGGTGCCGAGACGTGCTGCGGGTTCGGCGGGACCTTCTGCGTCAAATATCCGGACATCTCCGGGTACATGGTCGACGCAAAGGCCGACGACGTCATCGCCAGCGGCGCCGCCGTGCTGCTTGGCGGCGACCTGGGGTGCCTGCTCAACATCGCCGGACGCCTCAAGAGACGGGGCGCCGCCGTCGGCGTACGCCACGTGGTGGAGGTGCTGGCCGGCATGACCGGCGGGCCGGCCATCGGCGAGGGCGAGGGGCAAGGCTAAGGAGACTTCCGTGGAAACGACCAGCCGCACCTTCGAGGACAACGCCCGCAAGGCTCTCATCGATGCCGACCTGCAGAGGGCGCTGACCAAGCTGAGCCAGGGGTTTCCGGTGAAAAGGCGCTTAGCTGTCGAGCGCTTGCCCGAGTTCGAGGGCCTGCGCGACGCGGCGCGCGCCATCAAGGAAGACGTACTCGAAAATCTGGATTTCTATCTCGAGCGCTTCGAGGAACGTGTCGTCGAGCAGGGCGGACAGGTCCATTGGTGCGTCGACGCTGCCGAGGCGAGCCAGGCCGTCCTCGCCATTTGCCAGGAGGCCGGGGCGCGCACCGTCACCAAGAGCAAATCCATGATCGGCGAGGAGATCGCCCTCAACGAATGCCTGGAGGCCAACGGCATCACGCCGGTGGAGACCGACCTCGGCGAGTACATCATTCAGCTGCGCGGCGAGCCGCCAAGCCATATCATCGCGCCCGCCATCCATCTCTCCATGGACCAGGTCACGGAGACCTTCCGCCAATGCCACGACGGCCTCGCCGCGGACCGTGAGCTGTCCGAGCCGCGCGACCTGCTGGAAGAAGCGCGCGCCATCCTGCGCCAGAAGTTCCTGGCCGCCGATGTCGGCATCACCGGGGCCAATATGTTGATCGCCGAGACCGGTTCGGTCGCCGTGGTCACCAACGAGGGCAACGCCGACCTCACCATGACTCTGCCCCGCGTCCACGTGGTCATCGCCAGCCTCGAGAAGGTGGTGCCGACGTTGGAGGACGCAACGACCATTCTCAGGGTGCTGGCGCGCTCCGCCACCGGCCAGGAAACGTCGGTCTACACCACGTTCGCCAGCGGCCCCCGACGGTCCGGCGACAGCGACGGGCCCGAGGAATTCCACGTGGTGCTCCTCGACAACGGCCGCAGCGGCATGCTGGGCGGCGACTTTCACGACGTACTGCGGTGCATACGTTGCGGGGCGTGTCTCAACCATTGCCCGGTCTACGGCACCATCGGCGGCCACGCTTACGGATGGGTCTACTCGGGCCCCATCGGCGCTGTGCTGTCCCCCGGCCTCATCGGCCTCGAGGAAGCGGGCCACCTGCCCAACGCGTCGACCCTTTGCGGCAAGTGCGAAGAGGTGTGCCCCATGCGCATACCGCTGCCCAAGATGCTGCGCCACTGGCGAACGCGCCAGTTCGACAGGGGCGTCGTCCCGCCGGCCAGCCGCGCCGCCCTCAAGGCCTGGGCTTTCCTGGCCAAGCGGCCAGCCCTTTACCGTGCGGCGACGGGGCTGGCGATACGCTTTCTCGGCGGCCTCGGGCGCCGCCGCGGCGCTTTCCGGCGCATGCCGCTGGCCGGTGGCTGGACGGCGGCGCGCGACCTTCCCGCCCCCGAGGGCGCCACATTCATGGCGCAATGGTCGCGGCGAAAAGGCGCCAGACCATGATCACGGGCCGCGAGACCATATTAGGAAACATCCGCAAGTCCCTGAATCGCGGGCCGCTGTCCGCCGAGCGAGCGGCGGGGCCGGAGCGCCGCCTGAAGGCCGCCAAGCCCAACCTGGTGCCGGCGCGGGGTGCCGTCGAAGGTGCGGTGCGGGTGGCCCTGTTCATCGCGGAGGCGGAAAAGGTGGACACCAGCGTAAGCCGCACCGCCGCCGCCGCCGAGGTGCCCGGGGTGGTGGCGGCGTATCTGACGGCGCACGACCTGCCGACGGTCCTGAAGGCGGCGCCGGACCCGGCTCTGGCCGATATTCCGTGGTTGCGACAATCTACCCTAACCGTGCGCCAGGGCGAGCCGGAGGACGGCGACGAGGTCAGCGTTACCGGCGCCTTGGCGGGCATCGCCGAGACCGGCACCCTGATGTTGGTGTCAGGGCCGCACAGCCCGACCACCCTCAATTTTCTTCCCGATACCCACATCGTCGTGCTCGATACGCACGCCATCGACGGAACCTACGAAGAAGCTTGCTCGCGGCTACGCGCGACGGGTACGCAAGGCCCCGAAGGCGCCTTCATGCCGCGTACTGTCAACTTGATCACCGGGCCGTCGCGCACCGCCGATATCGAACAGACCTTGCTGCTCGGCGCCCATGGACCGCGCCGGCTGTTGATCGTGATCATCGATGACCAAGGCCCCTAAGGAACGCCGCGTGCGCCGCGACGAGGCGTTGCTCTGGCGCCATGTGACCGACGGCATGGCACCGCTTGACGATGGCACCGTCGCCATCCCCGAGGACGTGCCGCCAGAGGAGCCGGCGGCAAGTGGCGAGGCGATCCGCCAAACACCGCCGCCGCCGAGACCACCGCCGCTGACGGCGCAAGACCTGCCGAGGCTGGAGACGGGCACCGTGGCCGGCGTCGACAAGCGGACGGCGGCGCGGCTGCGACGCGGCCAGTTGCCCATCGAGGGGCGCCTCGACCTGCACGGCCTGACCCAGGCGGAGGCGCACCGGGAACTGAGCGATTTCCTCGCTGCCGCGCAGGAAGAGGGGCGGCGCTGCGTCCTGGTGATCACCGGCAAGGGCCGCGGCGCCGAGGGCGGCGGCGTGCTGCGCGCCGCCGTGCCGCGCTGGCTCAACGAGCCGGGCCAGCGCCAACGCGTCGTGGTCTTTTGCCACGCCATCCCGAAGGACGGCGGCGACGGCGCGCTCTACGTATTGTTGAGGAGGCGCAAATGAGAGCACCGGCAAGCCATGGACGGATATGCGCCATGCCGGCGGTGAGCGGGTCGTGACCCCCTTCGGCGCCCGCCTGCGAGAGCTGCGTTCGGCGCGCGGCATGGCGCTCAAGGACATGGCGGCGGGGCTCGGCGTGTCCTCGGCCTACCTGTCCGCCCTTGAGCACGGCCGGCGCGGCCGGCCCGGCCCCGGGCTGGTCATGCAGGTGTGCGGTTTCTTCGACCTAATCTGGGACGAAGCCGAGGACCTCAAGCGCCTGGCCGGGCTGTCACACCCCCGGGCGGTGGTGGACACGGCGGGCCTGAGCCCCCTGGCCACCGAACTGGCCAACCTGCTGGCCCAGCGCATCGGTGACCTGGACGAGGAGACCCTGGCCTGGATTCTCGGCGAAATCCGCGGCCACCGCACCAGCCACGTGGGTCCCACCTACTGAGGCGGTGCTGACCGGCGGGAGCCGCTAATAATCAAAGAATTGTAAAGTTATCCGCAAAACCGTCCTCAAGCGTGGACTGTTCCTGGGTCGCTGCACCAACAAAAGCCGCCAAAGCTTTCCTACAAAATAAACTTCCGCAAATCTGCGTCCTTGGCGAGCGCGCTGACTTGCTTGCGCACGTAATTGGCGTCGATGGTCACCGCCTGGCCGGGGGTCTCGGAGGCCATGAAGCTGATCTCCTCGACCAGCTTCTCCATCACTGTGTGTAGGCGCCGGGCGCCAATGTTCTCGACGCCGGAGTTGATTTCGGCGGCCAGGTCGGCGATCTCGTCGATGGCGTCGTCGGTAAAGTCGAGGTCCACCTCCTCGACCCCCATGAGGGCCGTGTACTGCTTGATCAGGGACGCTTCCGGCTCGGTGAGGATGCGCACGAAATCATCTCTCGTCAGGGCCTTGAGCTCGACGCGGATGGGCAGCCGGCCCTGCAACTCGGGCAGCATGTCGGAAGGCTTGGACAGGTGGAAGGCGCCGGACGCGATGAACAGGATGTGGTCGGTATTCACCGTTCCGTGCTTGGTGGGCACGATGGTGCCCTCAATGAGCGGCAGCAGGTCGCGCTGCACGCCCTCGCGGCTAACGTCGCCGCCCCAGCGCTCGGAGCGCACCGTGATCTTGTCGATCTCGTCGATGAAGACGATACCGTTGTTTTCCGCCGATGCGATGGCCTCCTTCACCACCTTGTCCTCGTCGAGGAGCTTGTCGCCTTCCTCGGCGATGAGAATGTCCCGGGACTCCTCCACGGTCAGGCTCTTGGACCGGGTGCGCGGGCCGAAAGCCTTGCCCAGCATATCGTTGAGGTTGATCATGCCAACCTGGGCGCCGGGCATGCCGGGAATGTCGAAGGCCGGCATACCGCCGCCGCCGTCGGTCACCTCGATCTCCACGTCCTTGTCGTTGAGCTCTCCGGCGCGCAGCATGTGACGAAACTTCTCGCGGGTGTCGCGGCTGGCGCCCTCGCCGACGAGCACGTCGAGGATGCGCTCCTCGGCGTTGAGTTCGGCCTTCGCCGTGACCTGCTTGCGCATGCGGTCTCGCACCATGTGGATGGAGATCTCGATGAGATCGCGCACGATTTGTTCGACGTCGCGTCCCACGTAGCCGACCTCGGTGAACTTGGTGGCCTCGACCTTGATGAAGGGCGCCTGGGCGAGGCGCGCCAAGCGCCGCGCGATCTCCGTCTTGCCGACGCCGGTGGGGCCGATCATCAGGATGTTCTTGGGCAGCACCTCCTCGCGCAGGGTGTCGTCGAGTTGCTGGCGCCGCCAGCGGTTGCGCAGGGCGATGGCGACGGCGCGCTTGGCGTCGTCCTGGCCGACGATGTAGCGATCGAGCTCGGAGACGATCTCGCGGGGCGTGAAGCTGGTCATAGGACCTCGACGACGACCTTGTCGTTAGTGTAAACGCAGATGCTGGCGGCGATTTCCATGGCGCGCCGCGCCACCGCCTCGGCGTCCATGGCGTCGCTGTCGATAAGGGCGCGCGCCGCGGCCAGCGCGTAGTTGCCACCCGACCCGATACCGATCAGCCCGTCCTCGGGCTCGAGCACGTCGCCGGTGCCGGTGAGCACCAGCGAGACGTCCTTGTCGGCCACCGCCATCATGGCCTCGAGGCGGCGCAGGTAGCGGTCGGTACGCCAGTCCTTGGCGAGCTCGACGCAGGCCCGGGTGAGTTGCGCCGGGTATTGCTCGAGCTTTCCCTCGAGGCGCTCGAACAAGGTGAACGCATCCGCCGTGGCGCCCGCGAAGCCGGCGATCACGTTGCCGTCGCCAAGGCGCCGTACCTTGGTGGCGTTGGACTTGATCACCGTGTTGCCGAGGCTTACCTGCCCGTCGCCGGCGACCACCACTTGTTTGTCCTTGCGCACGGCGAGGATGGTGGTGCCGTGCCAGTTGGCTGTGTCGTTCTCTGCCATGATTACCGATGCCTGTGAAACGAAGGGAAGATCGGGGTGAGGCACTTTAGATCATGCCCCAGATTTGGTCCGATCCGCGTTCTGGGTCAAGGGTGATGGCGGGGCGCCTACGAACCGGACGCCGCCTTCTTCTTCATGAACTCGATATTCAGCTTGTCCAGGGTGTCGTATATGAGGATGAAAAATTCATCCCAATGGAGCTTTCGCCAACCCCAGCATACGTTACGCCGACCAGATTGCCGTTGGCATCGGGAAGGGCACCGCCACTGTTACCCGGCGGGATGTCGACATCGGCTTGTATGTTCTCCATGCCAAGTTTATTCGTTCTGAATTTGCTGACGATGCCTTTGGTCACAGTTCCCAAATAGATCTCTTTCAGGAGCGATCCGACGGTAAAAACCTCTTCCGTTATCTTCAGAGACTCGAGCCTAAGGGGTAGAGGTTGATGTCCGCTTGTTTCAACCTGGATCAGCGCCACATCCCGCTTATCGTGCGTACGGGTCACCTCACCCAGAACCTTACGCTCGGTAATTTAAGACGACGCGAACGATGGAGAAACCCCTCACCACATGGGCGTTTGTCATAATCAGACCTGGCGAAACAAAAAA
>DASCNF010000045.1:0-9780 GCA_036011345.1 Rhodospirillales bacterium
CCCATGAGCAATTTCACTTCATTGGGATATTTATTTTTAAAATCAAACTAACCTTTAACCATCTAGGATAGTTAAATTCTGCATTATACGCTTGATAAACCCTTTCCAAAATTTTCCACGCGATCTTGCAAGGCTCTAGGCCCCTCCGATATTTCAGTTTGCAACCGTATAACTTCTGCCGCTCCACTGTTCCTTGTGCGGAAGGCCACCCCACACCCCCCTGGGTACCCCCTTTAAACATCCCCTAGGAGGCGTTTTAAGCCCCGTACAGCGGCATCGAGGACTTGGGGGCATCCAAGAAGGCACCGACTTTTCTGACGAGTCCAAAAATGAGTCACACGGTAAATTGGCCAGGGCCAAAATTGTCACCCCCGACTACTCCGAAATTGCTCCGATCTCTGCTATAATCCAGGTGCTTTTGGGCTTCTCAAGGCCGCAGATAGCCTAGGATTCTGTCACCCAAGAAAATGGCGTCCCCAGGGGGACTCGAACCCCCGTTTTCGGCGTGAGAGGCCGATGTCCTAGGCCACTAGACGATGGGGACGATGGCCGCCTCTTTGTCTTAGCCGATGGTGTTCGCGGCGATCAAGTGTTTTGCCTGGCGGCACCCTGTTCGACGTCCACCCCGGCGTGGCCGAGCGCCCGGGCGACGAGAGCGTCGACGTCGCCCTCCTGGGTGTTGAAGGCGGTGACTAGGCGCAACAGGGTCGAGTCATCCCCCGGCCAGCGGTAGAAGAGGAAGCCGTCGGCCTCAAGGCCGGCGATCACCGGCTCGGGCAGGGAGATGAATATCTCGTTGGCCTCGACGGTGTGGCGCGGGCGCGCCCCGGGCACGACGGCGAGGCCGTCGGCGAGGCGCCGCGCCATGGCGTTGGCGTGGCGCGCGTTCCTGAGCCACAGGTCGTCCTCCAGGTAGGCCTCGAACTGCACCGCCAGGAAGCGCATCTTGGAGAACAAGTGGCCGCCGCGCTTGCGCCGGTAGGGGAAGGTCTGGGCCAGTTCACGGTCGAACAGTACCGCAGTCTCGGCGGCCAACGCCCCGTTCTTGGAGGCCCCGAAGGAGAGCGCGTCGACCCCGGCGCGCCAGGTCAGGTCGGCCGGCGCGCAGCCCAGCGCGGCGAGCGCGTTGGCGAGACGCGCCCCGTCCATGTGTACCTTGAGACCGGCGGCGTGTGCCACCTCGGCGATGGCGCGCACTTCGGCGATGGTATAGAGGGTGCCCGCCTCGCTGGCCTGGGTGATGCTGACGGCGGCATTCTGTACGGAGTGCACGCCGTGGTCGGGCCTGGCCAACGCGGCGGCCAGGTCGTCGGCGGCGATCTTGCCGCCGCGGTCGGGCAGCGGCACCAGCTTGGCGCCGCCCGAGTAGAACTCCGGCGCCCCGCACTCGTCCTCGTTGACGTGGGATTCTGGATGGCAAAAGACGGCGCCGTAGGGCGGCGTCATCACCGAAAGGCACAGCGCGTTGGCCGCCGTGCCGGTGGCCAGCAGGAAGACGTCGGCTTGCGTTTCGAAGAATGCCGCGATCCTTTGCTCCGCGCGGCGCGAATAGTCGTCGTTACCGTAGGGCATGACGGCGCCATCGTTGGTGGCGACGATGGCGGCGAGTATTTCAGGCGACGCCCCGGTGGTGTTGTCGGAACAGAAATTCACAGGTGTTGGTCTCCGCGGCGCTCCCCGGTTTGCACCTCGAGCTCGTGGAAGCGATTGCCGGAGGCATCCAGAACATGCGCCCTGACCTCGGTGGCGCGCCCGCCCTCGACGGCGGCGATCACCCATACGCGGTCGGGCTCGAAGGCCATCTCCAGGTCGTGTGCCGAGGGTTCGGCCGGATGGTCGGGATGGGAGTGATAGTGGCCGACGATGCCCTCGGGTGCACCCTCCAGCGCCCGCATGACGTCAAGACGCACTCGCGGGTCGACCTCGAAGCGGTCGTGGCCGGTGGCGGCGACGTTGGGGCTGGGCTCGATGGCGGTGACCTCGACATCGCCAAGTGGGTCGCGGCAGCCGATCAGGAGGCCGCAGCACTCCGTCGGGTAGGCCTCCTCGGCGGCGGCGCGGATGCGCCGCAACAAAGGACGCGGCAGCCCGATCACGGCGACACCGCGACGGTGCCCAGCACCCGTCCGCCGACGATGTCGATGACGACGATTCGCGCGCACGGCCCGGGCGGCCCGACGTGCACGTAAAGGCGTTCTCCGTCGGGGCGGCTGTCGGCGATGGCGCACCCCGAAGGAAGGTCGATATCGAGGCGCCCGAAGGGGCGGACGGAGGCTTGTGGCGCCGCCGCCTCGCCACCCCCGGGGAAAGGTTTGAAGCCGGGATCTGCCGCCTTTTCGTAAAGGCCCCAGGCCATCAAGGCCATGCCGGCCACGATGAGGAGGGCCATGGCGATGACGAGGGCCTTGAGTGCTGCCATGATTTCGGTCCAGTCTTCCCCGCATGAGCGAAATGCCCAGCGCTTCCACATATACCGTTCCGGTGCCCGAGGACAAGGCCGGGGCGCGGCTCGACAGGCTGCTGGCCGACGCCTTGCCGGCGCTGTCCCGCACCCGGCTGAAGGGTCTCATCGCGGCGGGGAACGTCAGGCGGCAGGGCCGGAGCCGGAGCGGTGGCGGTGGGACGGCACCGCCGCCGCTGGCAGCCGATACCCGCGTGCGGGCCGGGGAGGTTTTCGCCGTCGCCGTGCCCGAGGCCGCGCCCGCGGCGCCCGCTGCCCAGGCCATGGAGCTTTCCGTAGTCTACGAGGACGACGACCTCATCGTCATCGACAAGCCGGCCGGCCTCGTCGTGCATCCGGCGCCGGGCAACCCCGACCGCACCCTGGTCAATGCGCTCATCGCCCATTGCGGCGACAGCTTGTCGGGTATCGGAGGGATCGCCCGCCCCGGAATCGTACACCGCCTCGACAAAGACACCAGCGGCCTCATGGTGGTGGCCAAGAACGACGCCGCGCACCGCTCATTGTCCCGGCAACTGGCTGAACGTAGCATCGAGCGGGTGTATGACGCGGTGGTATGGGGGGCGCCCAGCCCGCGACGCGGCGAGATCGCTGGCAACATCGGGCGCAGCCCGGCCAACCGCAAGAAAATGGCGGTGGTGCCCAAGGGAGGGAAGGCAGCGCTCACCCGCTACGTGGTGACGCGCACCTTCGGTTCGCTGGCCAGCCTGGTCGAGTGTCGCCTGGCCAGCGGGCGCACCCACCAGATAAGGGTCCACATGGCAACCATCGGCCATCCGGTGATCGGCGACCCCCTCTACGGAGGTGCGCGGCGGCGCCGCGCCGGCCCCTTGCCGGCCCCCCGGGACGCCGTGATTCCGACCCTGGATCGCCAAGCCTTGAACGCCCGTCTAATCGGATTCGTTCATCCGTCTAGGAAATCAAGAATTTTATTTAACATTGATTTACCGCATGATATTATATGCTTAATAAGCGAATTAGAGGCAATGCAACTTAAGTCAATTTGAAACGATCGCACTTTAATCGACAAACGGGTCATGGACGAGGATGGTATCGTTGCGCTCGGGGCTCGTCGACAACAGGGCCACTGGGGCCTCGATGAGCTCCTCGATGAAACGGATGTATTTGACCGCGGTCGCCGGAAGCTCGGCCCAGGAGCGGGCGCCGCAGGTGCTCTCCAACCACCCTTCCACCGTCCGATAGACCGGCTCGACCCTGGCTTGGCGCGCGCATGAGGCGGGCAGGTGGTCGATGGTCTCGCCATCGATGCTGTAGCCGGTGCACACTTTGAGCTTGGACATTCCGTCCAAGACGTCGAGCTTGGTCAAGGCGATGCCATGAATGCCGTTGACCTTGATGGCTTGGCGCACGAGCACCGCATCGAACCATCCGCAGCGGCGCGGCCGCCCGGTGACGGTGCCGAACTCGAGGCCGCGCTCGCCGAGCCGTTTGCCGACCTCGTCGGTGAGTTCCGAGGGGAACGGTCCGCCGCCGACGCGCGTCGTGTAGGCCTTGGTGATGCCAAGCACGTAGTCGATCGCTCCCGGTCCCTGGCCGCTGCCGATGGCGGCCTGGCCAGCCACCGTGTTCGACGAGGTGACATAGGGGTAGGTGCCGTGGTCGATGTCCAGCATGGTCCCCTGCGCGCCCTCGAACAGGATACGCTTGCCGGCGCGCCGCGCGTCGTCGAGTTGCTTCCAGACGGTCCCCGCGTAGGGGAGAATGCGCGGCGCGATCTCCTGCAACTGGGCGATCAGGCGCGGGCCCTCGACCTCCGCCATGCCGAGGCCGCGCAGGAGGGCGTTGTGGTGCATGAGCAACCTTTCGACGGCCTGGGAAAGCACCTCGGGCTCGGCCAGGTCGCCGAGCCGGATGGTGCGCCGCGCCACCTTGTCTTCATAGGCCGGACCGATGCCGCGGCCCGTGGTCCCAATCTTGTCGCTGCCGCTCAGGGCTTTTTCGCGGGTGTTGTCGAGATCGCGGTGGAGCGGCAGGATCAGCGGCGCGTTTTCCGCGATGCGTAGGTTTTCGGGGCCGACTTCGATGCCCTGGGCGCGCACCGTCTCGATCTCTTCGAGCAGCGCCCAGGGGTCGACGACGACACCGTTTCCGATGATCGACAACTTGCCCTCGCGCACGACACCCGACGGCAGCAGGCTGAGCTTGTACGTGGTGCCGTTGATGACCAAGGTGTGGCCGGCGTTATGGCCGCCTTGGAAGCGCACCACCACGTCGGCCCGGTGCGACAACCAGTCGACGATCTTGCCCTTGCCTTCGTCGCCCCATTGAGAGCCCACGACCACTACGTTTGCCATTGCCGATCAATCCGCCTTGTCCGTTGCCGCTTCCCGAATCGTTCCGTCCACGAACGCATGACTGCAGCGCATGCGCGTCGCCTCGGCGACGGCAACTGCGGCCTTTGTTGCATCTGTGGCGTGGCCCAGGCCGGCGACGGTGACCCAGCCCTCGCCGCGCAGCCTGCTGCCCTCTTTCGCCGCGGTGCCGGCGGGCAGGTAAATGCGCCGGGCCGATGGCGGCGTCAGGAGCGAACGCGACACCGAATCCATGAACAAGCTCAAACCCGTCGCCGGTTCCGATCCCGCGCCACCGTTGCCGGCCGCGTAGCGTCCGCCGCATCCGAGCTCTCCCCTCACGTTGAGGGCGAAGAACGTGAAGGTGACGCCGGTATGGTATTCGAAGCCACGGTTTTCGACCGGGTCGATGGTCAGCTTCAATTCGGGCGCGGCGGCGCGCACCAGGTCCGCCACCCGGGCCAGGATGTCGCGCTCGCCGGCGGCCTCCGCCGGCAGGTCGAGCCGCTCGAGGCTCCGCAGCGCCTTCTCCGCCGGTCCAGCCGCATCCAGCATGGCGACCAGCATGGCGGCCGCATCCTCGCCGAGCTGTCGGCCCATGGCGCCAACGGCCGCGGCATCCTTGCGGTCAAGCGCTTGGCGCAACCGGGCCGAGGCCGATTCGTCGAGGCCGAGTTCCGCAGAAACCGCGGGTACCAGCGTCGGCAGGCCGAGATCGACCGAGAGGTTTTCGACGCCGATGTCCGCCAATGCCTCGATTCCCATGAGGATGACTTCGGCGTCGGCGTCGGGCACCGACGAACCGACGAGTTCGACACCGACTTGGCCGAACTGCCGCTCAGGCCTCAGTTGGGTGCCCTTGACCCGCAAAATCTGGCCGGCGTAGCTCAGCCTCAGCGGGCGCGGGGCATTACGAAGCCGGGTCGTGGCGATGCGTGCCACCTGCAGGGTCAGGTCCGGACGCAGGGCCATCATGCGTTGGGAAATCGGGTCCATCAGGCGAAAGGTGCTTGCCGACATGGCCACTCCGTTGCCGGACAACAGGCTTTCCTCGAATTCGATGAGGGGAGGCTTGACCCGCGCGTAGCCGTGCTGCGCGAACGACGCCAAGAGCCGTTCGACCGTCCGCACCTCGAATTCGGCGTCGGGAGGCAGCCGGTCGCTCAAACCGGTCGGCAACAGGGCCACGTCGGAATCAACACTCATTATCTCGGGCCGCTCGTGAAAATGACGAGGCCGAACGCCGAACGGGGCCGCGGCAGACCGCCACGACCCCGCTCCAGTTCCACCACAGTTAGTAACCGGATTCTCGGCAAACGGCAATCGGAAATGAGCGCCGCTTCCCGTCGGGGGAATTCCGAATATGCCTTCAGCGTGCCGAGAAGGGCTGGTTCTTGACCGTGCCTCCCAGGTTAGCGACCAACGCCGGCACCATCGTCTGGCCGAGGACGCCGGTTCCGGCGCCGCGGATTTCTGCCGTGGCCCAGGCCTGCCATACACGTTCGCCGTTGGAGTGGTTGTCGATGACGGCGTCAAGCCGGTACTGGCTTGGCGTCACGATCAACGTGCCGCCGCTCTGCCCCCTGTTGAGCAAGCCGCCCCGGCTGCTGTTATAAATGTTGAGGTTGATCTGCGGCGGGTCTTGTCCGGTACGGTGCCGGTTGTTCTTGAGTTCGATCACTGTGCGCACCCCGCCATCCGACCATGCCCCGACCACGTCCCGGGTATCAAAACTAAGCACCAGGTTAGCGTCATCGGAGACCGCATAGCCCTTGGCCCTGAGCTGGCGTTCGAAGTGCTCCTGCAGGACCAGGTTCTGGTCGGAGTTATCGAGGGGGCGTACGGCAATCGGTGCTCCCGGCGCGATCTCGCCGTAGGCCACGGTATTGAGCAATCCCTGCTGGGCGGCGGCAGGAAACAGCCCACCGGCACCAAGGAAGCCCATGGCGATCAAGAGTACGCCGACTATCCGCATCATCACCGCCTCGCGGTTACAGCACGCACCTGCATAAATCCCACGCACGTGTACTAATGCCGGTGTAGAGGCGCCGGCACCCTGGTGAAAAGGATGGTTATTTCAGGCCCGAATGTCAACAAAGGGGCGCCCGCCGTGTCCAAGCCGATTGACAGGGACGGGGGCGAGCCGCTACCCCACCATCTTCGGTCGAAGCAGAGTCGAGCAAGCGGCTCGTCCGTCCCGTGTCCGCCTTGAATCCGTGTGAAGCCATGAAAACGAAAGGTGCGATCGCCGCCGGCCATCCCGAAACCGCTCGCGCCGCCGGCGCCATCCTGGAGGAAGGAGGCAACGCCTTTGATGCGGCACTCGCCGCCATGTGCGTGGCGTGCGTGGCCGAACCGGTTCTGGCCTCCCTCGGCGGCGGCGGCTTTCTCTTAGCCCGCCGCGGTGCCGGCGAAATCGATGTTTTCGACTTTTTCACCCACACCCCGAGGCACCAACTCGCCGAGGTGGAGGTCGAGTTCTTTCCCGTCCTCGCCGATTTCGGAACCGCCACCCAGGAGTTTCATATCGGCATGGGGTCAATGGCGACGCCAGGCGTCGTCAAGGGGCTCTTCGAGGCGCACCGGGCGCTCGCCTCCATGCCCATGTCCCGCATCGTCGAGCCGGCTGTCTCCCTGGCCCGCCGTGGCGTCGCCATCAACCCCCTTCAGGCCTATATCCTTGGGGTCGTGGGTAGGATTTACGTGAGCAACGCGGAGTGCCGCGCCCTGTTCGGTGGCGCCGACGAGAACGACAGGCCGACGGGCGAGGGTGGAGAGTTACGCATGCCCGCTTTCGCTGACACCCTCGAGGCGTTGGCACGCGAGGGCGAGGACCTCTTCTACCGGGGCGAGGTGGCTCGGCGCATCGCCGAGGACTGCCGGACCGGCGGCGGCCTCCTGACCATGGACGACCTAGCGTGCTATGGCGTGGAGCGTCGCCGCCCGCTGACGATCGCGGCGCTGGGCGCGCGCCTTTACACCAATCCACCGCCATCCTCGGGCGGCATACTCACCGCCTTCGCCCTGGAACTACTCAGGGAAGAGAATCCGCGTGCCTTGGGATTCGGATCGGCGGCCTACGTGAAGAAGCTGGCCGACGTCATGGCGATGACCAACAAGGCGCGCCTGGAAAGCCGCCTCCACGAACATGACGCGGCGGCCGCCGCCGAAGCCTTGCTGGACCCCGACCTGCTCGCGGTCTACCGCAGGGAAGTGCAGGGCCATCCAGCGTCGTCCCGGGGCACCACCCATATCAGCATCATCGACGCTGGAGGCAACGCGGCAAGCCTGTCGCTCTCCAACGGCGAGGGCTCGGCCTACATCGTCCCCGGCACCGGCATCATGCTCAACAACATGCTCGGCGAGGCGGACATCAATGTCGGCGGATTTCACCAGTGGCCGGAAGACGCGCGCATGAGTTCGATGATGGCGCCGAGCTTGATCGTCGGCGACGCCGGCGACATGGTGGCCATGGGTTCAGGTGGATCCAACCGCATCCGCACGGCGCTCCTCCAGGTCATGCTCAACCTGCGCGCCTTCGCCATGCCGTTGGCCCAAGCGGTGGGAAGCCCGCGCCTTCATTTCGAGGACGGGCTGCTCAGCATCGAGGACGAATTCGGCGAGGCGGAAAGTGCCGCCCTGGCGCAAGCCTTCCCGGACGCCGAACTATGGGCCGAGCGCAACATGTTCTTCGGTGGCGTCCATGCGGTTCGATTCGAACCGGCGACGAAACACTTCGATGGGGCCGGCGACCCGCGCCGCGGTGGCGTCACGGTGTTCGCCTAGTGTTCTGGAGCATACAAATGATAACCACTGGATCGATAAACCACCTACGAGTAGGGGCTTGAAACACACTCGGGAGGGGGCCGGTGGAGCCAGCACAGCAGCGCCGGCGATCGCGGCGCCGGTAGCCAGAAATTGCCGCCTGGAGATCATGCCCGTTCACATAACGCGGGACCGAGACCGCGGCAAGGGGTTTCAGGCGAAGGCGAAGCGGAAGGCGGCGCCGGCCGGCTTGATCAGGCCGACGCTCGGGGTCGGGAAGTGGGCCGGCATGATCAGGATATCGGTATCGGCATGGCGCTCCAGGAAGGCGTGGCGGGTGCGCGCCGAGAGCGCCGGGTCGACGCAGAAGCAACTGCTGAGATCGGGCTCGGCGCACTGCAAGGCGGTGTGCATCAAGTCTCCGCTCATTACCGCCCGGCGGTCGCCGCCCTCGATGTGAAGGGCGACCTGTCCCGGCGTGTGGCCGGGCGTCGACTCCAGCCACACCCCGTCGTCGATCTGATAGTCGGTGTCCACGAACTCGGCCTGACCGGCCTCGATGACGGGCAGGATGCTATCCTCGTAATAGGGATCATCGGTAAACGCCGGGCTCTGGTATTGGCGCTCCCAGAACTCCCACTCGACGCGCCCGAACAGGTACTTGGCGTTGGGAAAGGTCGGCACCCAGCGCCAATCGAGAAGCCGCGTGTTCCACCCCACGTGGTCGACGTGCAGGTGTGTGCACAGCACGAAGTCGACGTCCTCCGGGGCGATACCGGCGGTCGCTAGATTGTCCAGGTAGGGGTGGCTGTTCATGTGGTAGCGCACTTTGCCGGGCCGCGATTTGTCGTTACCGCCGCAAGTATCGACGACGATGACGTGATGGGCCGTGCGGATGACGAAGGAATGGAAGGATATGATCAGAAGGCCGCTGGCGGGGTCCAGGAGGCCGGGCTCAAGCCAGTGGCGGTGCGCCTCGATGACCTCCGGCGCGGCGTCCGGGTAGAGGACGTCGTGGGACAGGGCCGGCCCTTCCACCTCGACGACGCGATCCACCGCGATATCGCCCAACCTCCACGTGCTCATGGCGCCTGTTCCCCCTCATACCAACGGTCCTTGATATTGATCCCTTGTAATCGCTTTTCCCGTTCTCTCGGCAAGAGGGGAGGTGCAGGCGATGCCAGCGCATCGTCAAGCCTTCCCGACGCTCCGAGGGGGTGGAAAATGCGACCCGGAGGGCAG
>DASCNF010000046.1:0-7029 GCA_036011345.1 Rhodospirillales bacterium
TCCCTTTTGCAGCCACCCGACTGCATGATTTTGGATCGGCCTTCACTTGGAAGACCATTCGGTCAATTTTGCCACTATCCAGACACACCTCTCGTGTCGTTTTCTTCTCGCTGTCGATTCCCTCGGCCTACGCCGGAACAGGCCTTCGTCGTAGATCGTCGATCAGGCTCAAGATTTTCTGGAACAAGCTTCTTGGGACGGCAACCTGTCTGACGTCAGCGCCCTCGCCGCCGTAAAGAACGGCGAGGACCCCGTCGGCGGCGTTCGCCAAGCGCGGGTTCCGCCGGCGTGCCCGGAGAACCCCTTAGAAGCGGATCTCTAACCCGGGAACCGGTGCAAGGATGGGGATGCGGACCAACAACCACTTTGGCCGCGGGAAAAAAGCCGCGTATTGCGTAGATCAGGCTTACAACCGGCTCTTGCCGCGTTGTTAGACGGGATCGTTTGAGCTACCATGCCCTCGGATTCGACGGGGAGGAATTTCCGTCCGCGAAATGTCGGCTTGGAAGCGCGCTTGATTCTCTGATGCGCTCAATACAGTGGGCGGTGAAGGCCGAACTGGGCCGGCGGTCCCGGGGCGGCGCGATCATCTTGAGCGGACCGGGCATAAGGCCGAGCATCAGGTAAGGCATCATGACAATTTACCGGACACGGCGGGATGCGCGCAACTATGGACTAGCTATCGGCATCCTGCAGCTCGACTGCTCCCTACCATTTATCCCCGGTGACGTCGACAACGCCAGCACCTACGGCTATCCCGTGCTCTACCGGGTAGTGCCCGGCCTGTCGACCGCCGCCTGCCTGCGCGGCGCACCCAAGCTGGCGGCCGCCGCTGTTGCCGCCGCGGTCGAGCTGGAGAAGCAGGGCGTGCGCGCGATCAGCAGCGACTGCGGCTTCATGCTGCAGTTCCAGGACACGGTTCGCGCCGCCGTCGACATCCCCGTCGCCATGTCGAGCCTGCTGCAGCTGCCGCTCATCGCCAGCAGCCTGGCGCCCTCGCGGCCGATCGCCATCATCACGGCGGATTCGACCAATCTGACGCTGGAATTCCTGGCCCGCGCCGGCGTCGCGCCGCCAAACCACTTGGTCATCCGCGGCCTGCAGGACCAGCCTGAGTTCAAGACCGCCGTGTTCGACGAGAAGGGCACGATCGACGCCAACCTGGTCGAGGCCGAAGTCGTGTCGGTTGCGCGCGACATCGTGCGCGACCATCCTGCTCTCGGCGCGATCGTGCTCGAGTGCTCGATGCTGCCGCCCTATTCTCGTGCGATCCAGGAAGCGGTCGGCGTGCCGGTGTTCGACTTCATCACCATGATCGACCACCTCTATGCCGCCACGCACCAGCAGAGGTACGACGGCGCCTACTGAGCGCCCGGGCCCAGAAGACGACCGATGCGGCTTGCCTCCCCCACCCTCGATGAAACCTACACGCTCGACGATAAGTACACGCGCGAATCCGGCGCTATCTATCTGACAGGCACGCAGGCGCTGGCGCGGCTGCCGTTCATCCAGAAGCGGCGTGACGAGCGTGCCGGGCTCGACACCGCCGGCTACGTGTCCGGCTACCGCGGCTCGCCGCTCGGCAATCTCGATCAGGCTCTGTGGCAGGCTCAGCGCATCACGCGCGCCAGCGGCATCGTCTTCCGCCCGGGCATCAACGAGGATCTGGCGGCGACGGCAATCTGGGGGACTCAGCAGGTCAACGCCTTCGGTGGCGCGAATTGTGACAGCGTCTTCGCCCTGTGGTACGGCAAGGGGCCGGGCGTTGACCGCAGTGGCGACGTCTTCAAGCACGGCAACGCCGCCGGCACGTCGCCCCATGGCGGTGTCCTGCTCGTCGCCGGCGACGACCACGCGGCCAAGTCATCGACCTTGCCGCACCAGTCCGACTATGCCTTCATGGATGCAGGCATCCCCGTTCTCGCGCCGGCGGGCATGCAGGAGTTTGCCGCGTTCGGCGTGCTCGGCTGGGCGCTGTCGCGCTTCAGCGGGTGCTGGGTGGGCATCAAGGCGCTGACCTCTGCGATCGACAGCTCCGCCTCGATCGACGCGGCCGCCGGACACGATCTAGCGATCGTCACGCCCGAGGGTGTCGCCATGCCCGCAGATGGGCTCAACCTGCGGCTGAACGACGACTGGTGGGAGCCGGAGGCGCGGCTCTACAACCACAAGCTCCCGGCCGCGCAGGCCTTCGCGCGGGCCAATCGTATCGACCGCATCGTCATCGACTCCGGCTCCGACGCCCGGCTCGGCATCGTGACGACCGGGAAATCCCATCTCGACGTGCTCGAGGCGTTCGACCGGCTCGGCATCGATGCGGCGCGTGCCCGGCGGCTGGGCATCCGGCTCTACAAGGTCGGCCTAGTCTGGCCGCTCGATCGCGATGGCATTCGCACCTTTGCTCAGCGGCTGGAGGAGATACTCGTCGTCGAGGAGAAGCGCCCGCTGCTCGAGGCCCAAATCAAGGATCATCTCTATGGCTGGCAGGGCGGCGCGGCGGCGGCGCGTGTCCTCGGCAAGTCCGACGAGGCCGGAAGGCCCTTGTTGCCGACCATCGGCGAGCTGGATCCCCTGGACATCGCGCGCATCGTCACGGATCGACTCGGTCGGCTCGGCCGCGACGATGAGGCGCTGCAGGCCGCATGCGCGGGCACTGGCCACATGCTCCGACGCCGAGCGCCGGTGGCGCCGGCCGCCTTCAAGCGACCGCCCCATTTTTGCTCGGGCTGCCCGCACAACACCTCGACGCGGGTGCCCGAAGGTAGCCTCGTGGCGGCTGGCATCGGTTGCCACATCATGGCGCGCTTGATGGAGCGCGGGACATACGGCTTCACTCAAATGGGCGGTGAGGGCGCCCAGTGGGTCGGCATGGCGCCGTTCAGCAAGCTGCCGCACATTTTCCAGAATCTGGGCGATGGCACCTACTTCCATTCCGGCCTACTGGCGATCCGCCAAGCGATCGCCGCCGGCGTCAATATCACCTACAAGATCCTCTACAATGACGGCGTCGCCATGACCGGCGGCCAGCCGGTCGACGGCAAGTTGACGGTCGGCGACATCGTCCGGCAATGCGCCGCGGAGGGCGCCCGGCGCATCGTCGTCGTCTCTGACGAGCCCGAGAAGTACCCGCCCGGCGCCTTCGCGTCGGGCATATCGGTCCATCACCGCGACGAGCTCGATGGGGTGCAGCGCCAGCTGCGCGACACGCCCGGCGTTACCGTGCTGGTCTACGACCAGACCTGTGCGGCCGAGAAGCGTCGGCGGCGCAAACGCGGCACCATGGCCGATCCGGATATGCGCATCGTCATCAATGACCTCGTGTGCGAGGGCTGCGGCGACTGCTCGACCGAATCCAACTGCCTGTCGGTCGTGCCCTTGGAAACCGCGTTCGGCACCAAGCGGACAATCGACCAGTCCAGCTGCAACAAGGATTTCTCCTGCATCAACGGCTTCTGCCCGAGCTTCGTGACCGTGCGCGGCGGCACGCCCCGCGCACGCGCGTCCGCCGGCACGGTCGCCGATGACGCGGCACTGGCCGGCGTGCCCGCGCCCGCGCTGCCTGCGCCGGGAGCCGAGCCCTACAACATTCTGGTGACCGGCGTCGGCGGCACCGGCGTCGTGACGATCGGGGCGCTGATCGGCATGGCAGCTCACCTCGAAGGCCGCGGCGTCAGCGTGCTCGACATGACTGGCGCGGCGCAGAAGGGTGGCACGGTCTTCACCCATGTCCGCCTCGGTCGCGAGCGGGGCACCGTCCATGCCGCGCGCATCCCGGAAGGGCACGCCGACCTAGTGCTCGGCTGCGACCTCGTTGTCACCGCCGAGGCTGAGGCGCTGACGCGCGCGGCGCCCGGCCGCACGCGCGCGATCGTCAACGAGTTTCAAACCATCACCGCGGCCTTCACCCGGCAGTCTCCGACCTACCGGTTCCCTGCCACGGATCTCGGCCGCCGCATCGCCGACGCGCTCGGCCCCGAGTGCACCGAGACGATTGACGCCGGGCGGCTGGCAACACGTCTGCTTGGCGATGCCATCGGCGTCAATCCGTTCATGCTCGGCTTCGCTTGGCAGAAGGGGCTACTGCCGCTCGGCGCAGCCGCGCTCGAGCGGGCAATCGAGCTCAACGGCGTGGCGGTCGCGTTCAACAAGCGGGCGTTCCGCTGGGGCCGGCTGGCCGCCCATGACCGCGCCGCCGTCGAGCGGGCGATAGAGGGAACCGACCGCACCGATCGTCCGGCCGCCGAAGCGTCGCTTGAGGACATCGTCGTGCGCGACACGCGGTTTCTGACCGACTACCAGGATGCCGCCTATGCCGAGCGCTACGAGCAACTGGTCCGGCGCGTGGCCACCGCCGAGGCCGCGTGCGCCCCCGGCCACAGCGGGCTCGCCGAGGCGGTCGCGCGGAATTTCTTCAAGCTGATGGCACACAAGGACGAATACGAGGTCGCCCGGCTCTATGCCGAGACCGACTTTGTCGAGCGCATCGCGAGCCAGTATGAGGGCAACTGGCGCCTGGAGTTCCACTTGGCGCCGCCGCTGTGGGCGGCGCGCGACCCCGCGACCGGCCATCAGGTGAAGCGGACCTATGGTCCGTGGGTGCTGACGGCGTTCCGTCTGCTGGCGCGGTTGCGCCGTCTGCGCGGCACGGTCTTCGATCCGTTTGGCCGTACCTCCGAGCGGCGCATGGCGCGGCGCTTGATCGGCGACTACGAGGCGGAGATGGAAGAGGTCATGGCGGCGCTGTCGCCGGGCAATCACAGCCTGGCGATCGAGTTCGCCCGCATCCCCGACGCCATCCGCGGCTTCGGCCACGTGTGGTCGACAAACCTGGCGTGCGCCAATAAAGCGAAAGCGGCCGCGCTCGCCCGCTTCCGCGCCGGGGGGGGCAGTCAAGCCAACCGGCACCGGCGCACCGAAGGGTCATGCCAGGCTTTTCACCCGAACATTTGATGCCACTCGGCCAGGGCGGTTGAGCGGTCCTCCTTGAAGATGTTTCGGCGGTTGAGATGGCAGTCCTGGTCGACGTGATTGTGGATCGAGGCATGGACGGAAACGAAAGTCTTCCCCCTTGGCGGGACCATGATCTGAGGCGCACCGCTGCCAGCGGAATGGCTGCTCTTGGCACTCCCCCTCATGTGGTTGAGAAGACTGACCTGCTCGATGATGGTGGTGCCTTCCCTCCCGATGATGCGCCGGTAAACTCCGGTGAGGCTTTTCCGCCACCTGAAGATACGGGTGACCGAATGCCGCCTCCTGACGCAGCACCCACCGGTGATGTTACAGATCAGCCCCTGGAACCGCCTGGTGATCCAGCCTGAACATACCTGCTATAGGAATTAAGCCAGCGGCCGGAAAACCGACTAGTGTCTGACGTCAGCGCATTTGGGACATCTGAGCCTATTTCTTAACGGAGGATCTAGCTCACCTTGGTGACAATATCCTCGGGTTTGTGTCGTTTGATTGCCATCTTTAATCCTCCCGTTCCGATCATAAAGGGTGGACAAATTCAGTGGGGGAGGATCACCTTAACCGGATCCAAATGTTTAGTTAGAGAAACTGGGCATCTGGGTCCTAGGAAGAAGGGGGGGCAGGTCAGAAACTGTCGGCGTCCATCGGCAGTTCCCCTATGCGTCATCCTCGGGCACCACGGCGGTAACCTCGATCTCCACCTTGGCACGGTCCTCGACAAGGCCCGAGATCTCGACCAGCGTCATCACCGGGAAGTTCCTGCCCATGATCTCGCGGTAGGTCCGGCCCACGTCCGCGAGGTGGTCCAGGTAGTCGCCCTTGTCGGTGCAGTACCACGTCATGCGGGTCACGTGCTCGGGGCCGGCGCCACCCTCGGCGAGCACGGCCAGGATGTTGCGCAGGGCTTGGCGTACCTGGTCGACGAAATCGTCGGAGCGTATGGCCTCGTTCTCGTCCCAGCCGACCTGGCCGGCGACGAAGACCAAGCGGCCGCTCGCCGAAACGCCGTTGGCATATCCGCTCGGCCGTTTCCATCCGGGGGGCTGAAGGATGCGCATGTTCATGTTCCTCTCCTCGTCAGTTCGCGTTGGCGCAACACGAAGCGTTGTACCTTGCCCGTCTGGGTCTTCGGCAGGGCGTCGGTGAACTCGGTGGCGCGCGGATACTTGTAGGGCGCGATGGTGGCCTTGACGTGGTCCTGTAATTCCTTGACTAGGTGCTCCGAGCCGGCGGCGCCAGCGCCTGGCACCACGTACGCCTTGACGATGTTGCCGCGCTCGTCATCGGGTGAGGCGACCACGGCGCATTCCGCAACCGGGTCATGGGACATCAGTGCCGCTTCCACTTCGGGGCCCGATATTGTTGTAGCCCGACGAGATGATCATGTCGTCGATGCGCGCCTGGAACCAGAAGTAACCGTCCTCGTCCATCTTGTAGGTGCCGCTGGTCAGGTTCCACCCGTCGACCACGTATTGGCGCTGGCGCGCAGCGGCCAGGTAGCGGCCCGGTGGGGCTGCGCACAGCGAGACGGTTGACCTCACCGGGCGCCACGGTCTTCATCTCGTCATCGGCGACCCTGGTCGCGTAGCTGGGAATGGGTTTGCCCGTGGCGCCGAGGCGAATCTCGTCGTCGGGCGCCGCGATGAAGACGTGCAGCATCTCGGTTGGGCCCAGGCCGTCGATGATGCTGAGCCCGGTGGCGGCGCGCCACGCCTCGAAGATGGGCAGGGGCAGGGTCTCGCCGGACGAGACGTACTTGCGCAGGGACGAGAAATCGAACCCTTCGAGAAGAGCGCACACGGCCCGGTAGGCTGTCGACGCCGTGAAGCAGATGGTCGTCTTGAAGTCCTCAATGCCCTTAGCAGGTCCTCCGGCGGCGACGCCAGGAGTACTGTGGAGGCGCCGACACGCATGGGAAGCGCCACCTGGCCGCCGAGGTCGAAGGTAAAGGCGATGGGCGGACTGCCGATGAAGATGTCGTCGGGCGCCTCCTCGAGGCAGGAACGCGGGAAGGCGTCGCACATGGTGATGAGGTCGCGATGGAAATGCATGGTGCCCTTA
>DASCNF010000047.1:0-15301 GCA_036011345.1 Rhodospirillales bacterium
CATGAAGCAGGTCATCCAGAGTGCCAACAGCGGCGAGTTGAGCTTGCGCGAGGTGCCCGAGCCCAAGGTCAGGGCGGGGCATCTCCTGGTGCGCACGCGAGCCTCGCTGATTTCGCCGGGGACCGAGCGCCTGGTCGTAGCCTTCACCAAGAAGGGCCTCGTCGCCAAGGCGCGGGCGCGCCCCGACCTGGTCAGGAAAGTCATGGCCAAGGCGCGACGCGACGGCCTCAAGGCGACCTGGGACGCGGTGCGCGCCCGCCTCGACGAGCCATTGCCGCTGGGCTACTCGGCGGCCGGCGAGGTGGTGGCCGTGGGCGCCGGCCTGGAGGGCACCTTCCGCGCCGGCCAACGGGTCGCCGTGGCCGGCGCCGGTCTCGCCAACCATGCCGAACTCAACGTGGTGCCTCGCAATCTCGCCGCTGCGGTTCCCGATGGCGTCGCCGACGAGGAGGCCTGTTTTGCCACCCTCGCCGCCATCGCCATGCACGGGACGCGCAACCTGAGCGCCGGCCTGGGCGACGTGCTGGCGGTGCTGGGGGTCGGGCTGGTCGGCCTCTTGGCGGTGCGGTTGCTTGTCCTTTCCGGAGTCCGCGCGGTGGCCCTCGATTACGATCAAGGGCGCCTCGATCTGGCCAAGCACCTGGGTGCCGAGCTCGCCTGGAACTTGGCCGAGACGGGCATCGAGGAGGCGGTCGGCACCTTGACCGCGGGTAAGGGCTGCGACGGCATCCTCATCGCCGCCGCCACCGAATCGAGCGAGCCCTTGGAGACGGCGGCCGCCATCGCCCGCGACCGGGCGCGCATCTCCATGGTCGGCTTGACCGGCACCGAGTTTCCGTTTCGCGAGTTCATGCAAAAAGAGCTGTCGCTGGTGGTGTCGCGCTCCTACGGGCCGGGGCGCTACGACGTCGATTATGAGGAACGCGGCGTCGCCTACCCGCCGGGCTACGTGCGCTGGACGGAAACCGAGAACCTGGCCGAATGCCTCCGCCTGATGTCACCCTTGCACACCAGCCGCCTCGACGTGGCGCCGCTTATCACCCATCGTTTCGATTTCGCAATGGCCAAGGACGCCTATGCCCTGCTTACCGGGGGAGGCGAACCCCATCTCGGCGTCGTCCTCGCTTATGCCAGCGCGCCGGACGCCGTGGTGCGCCCTTCGTTCCCGGCACCCGGCGTCATCGCCAGGAAGTCCTGCGTACTCGGGGTGGTCGGGGCCGGCGCCTTTGCCCGCGCCGTCCTCTTGCCCGAGTTGAAGAAGCTCCAGGGCGTGGCCCTGCACACCGTCGTCACTCGCACCGGCGCCTCGGCCGAGCACGCGAAAAAAACCTTCGGCTTCGCGGCCGCCGACACCGACGCCGAGGCGGTCCTCGGCAACCCCGACATCAACGCCATGCTGATCGCCACCCGCCACGACAGCCACGCCCAGCTGGCGGCGCGGGCGCTGGCGGCCGGCAAGCCAGTGCTCGTGGAAAAGCCGCTGGCGCTCGACCGCGCCGAGATCAACCGGATCATCGAGGCGCGCAATGCCTCCTCCGCCTTCTTCCAGGTCGGCTTCAACCGCCGCTTCGCGCCCATGGCCGACACCCTGCGCCACCGTCTGGCCGCCTTTCCCGGGCCCAAGTTTTTGATCCTCCGCGTCAACGCCGGCGCCGTGCCGGCGGCAAGTTGGCTCAACGACGAAGCGGAAGGCGGCGGACGGGTGTTGGGCGAGGTCTGCCACTTCGTCGATCTGGCGCGCCATCTGGTGGGCACCGCGATCACCTCGGTACAGGCGGATGCCACAGGAGCGACAGGAGACACGGGAGCGACGGGAACCTGCGACGACCTTAGCGCCGCGCTCAGCTTCGCCGACGGCAGCCTCGCCACCATCGCCTACACGGCGCTTGGCGACGACTCGTATGGCAAGGAGCGCATCGAGGCCTTCGCCGGCGGCACCGTCGTCACCATCGACAACTTCCGCAGCCTCACGGTGACCGAAGACGGCCGCACGACGACCAAAAAGGGACGCTCCCAGGACAAGGGTCACGGCGCCGCTCTCAAGGCCTTCGCCGACGCCGTCGCTGCCGGCGGCCCGCCGGCCATCGACGAGGCCGAACTCATCGAGACCAGCCTGGCCACCCTGGCCCTCGCCGAATCCCTGCAATCGGGGGAGCGCGTCAACCTGTGAAGGCGGCCGATCATTTTCGGCAAGCCCCGCCCCCGCGCCCCGTGATAAAAGATCAAACCATGGATGTGGATGCCTTTTTCGCCTCGGAACTGGACGAGCACGCGGCGGTCCTGGCGGCCTCGCGTCAAGCCCTCGGCGGGCCTTTCAAGGAGCTCGTCCGCCTGTGCGCGGCGGCGGCGCGCGGCGGCGGCAAGATCGTCTTCTTCGGCAACGGCGGCAGCGCTGCCGACTGCCAGCACCTAGCCACCGAGCTTACCGTGCGCTACAAGCAGAACCGGCCGCCGATCGCCGCCCTGGCGCTCACCACCGACACTTCAGCGCTCACCGCCATCGGCAACGATTTCGGCTTCGACGACCTGTTCGCCCGCCAAGTCGAGGCGATCGTCTACGGCCAGGACGTGGTCATCGGTATCTCCACTTCGGGCCAGAGCGAGAATGTGATCCGCGGGCTGAAGGCGGCCCAGGCACTGGGCGCGGTCGCCGCCGGCTTCGGCGGCAAGGACGGCGGCCGCATGCAAGGGCTGGCCGCCCCCCTCCTGGTGGTGCCGTCGGCGACCACGTCGCGCATCCAGGAGATGCACATCACCCTTGGCCAGATGCTGTGCGGTGCCCTCGAAATCGAACTGGGGCTGGTATGAGCGGGCACGCCGATCTCATCGGGCTCGTCGAGACGCTCAGGAACGCCGAGGTGCTGTGCGTCGGCGACATCATCCTGGACCACTTCCATTACGGCAGCGTGGAACGCATATCTCCTGAGGCACCGGTCCCTGTCCTGCGCGTGGAACGCGAGGACGCCATGCTCGGTGGGGCCGGCAACGTCGCCCGCAATCTGCTCGCCCTCGGCGCCGGCTTGAATTTCGTCTCCGTGATCGGCGAGGACCATGCCGGCGAGGAGATACGAAAGTTGTTTGGGGATCTGGGGATCACAAACCCGGAGCTCATCGTCGATGACGAGCGCCCGACGGCGGTCAAAATCCGCTTTGTCGCCGGCTCCCAGCAAGTGCTGCGAGCCGACAAAGAAGTTATCGCCCCTCTTCGGTCCGAAATCCGCGCCCAGGTGCTGGAAGCAGCCGGCAAGGCGCTCAAGCGCTGCCAGGTACTCGTACTTTCCGACTACGGCAAGGGGGTGCTGGATGACGGCGTCGCCACCGAGCTCATCGCGCGAGCGCAAGAGATGGGGTGCGCTGTCGTCGTTGATCCCAAGGGCGCCGACTTCTCGCTCTACCGGGGCGCCAGCGTCATCACGCCAAACCGCCGCGAACTGGGCGACGCCGCCGGCATGCCGACAAATTCGGAGAACGGTATCGTCGCCGCCTGCCGCCGCTTGATCGCGGACTGCGGGGCCGGCGCCGTGCTTGCCACGCGCGGCCGCGACGGCATGACGTTGGTCACCGCCGGCGGTGAAGTTTTCCATCTGGTGACCGAGGCTCGGGATGTTTTTGACGTCTCGGGCGCCGGCGACACGGTGGCGGCGACACTGGCCGCGGCTCTCGCCGCGGGCGCCAAACTATCGAAGGCGGCGGCGCTGGCCAACGTAGCCGCCGGCATCGTCGTCGCCAAGGTGGGGACAGCCGCCGCCTATGCCGACGACGTGATCGGCGCCCTCCGCCACCAGGACCTTTCCATCGCCAAGGCCAAGATCATGGGCTCGCGGCCGGCGCTGGACCGTGTCCAGTCGTGGCGCCAGGTTGGCCAGAAGATCGGCTTCACCAACGGTTGCTTCGATTTGCTGCACCCGGGACACGTGTCCCTCCTGACTAAGGCCAAGGAGGCCTGCGACCGCTTAGTGGTGGGGTTGAACGACGACGCTTCGGTGACGCGCCTCAAGGGCGCCGATCGCCCCATACAAACGGAAGCGGCGCGCGCCGCCGTCCTCGCCTCGCTGGCCAGCGTCGACATGGTGGTGATCTTCGCCGAGGACACCCCGATGGAAATCATCGAGGCCTTGCGTCCCGACCTCATGGTGAAGGGGGCGGACTACGCGCCTGACAAGGTGGTGGGAGCCGACTACGTCGAATCCTATGGCGGGCGCGTCATGCTGGTCGAGCTCGAGCCCGGCTACTCCACCTCGGCCACCATCTCCCGCATGGCCAAGTAGGCTCCAGACAGACGTCTAGCCATCCATGCCGCGCCCCGATTCCCTGCCCATCGCAGTGCTGCTGGCGGCGTTGTTTGCCTTCGGACCCCTTTCCACCGACATGTACCTGCCGGCGTTGCCGGCCATGTCGCGCTCGCTCGGCACTGGGGTCGGGTCGGTGCAACTGACCCTGAGCATTTTTCTGGTCGGGTTCGCCATCTCGCAACTGGTCCTGGGGCCGCTTTCCGACCGCTTCGGACGGCGCCCGGTGCTCCTTGCCGGACTCGCCGTTTATCTGGTGGCCACCCTGGCCTGCGTCTTCGCGCCGAGCATCGAGGCGCTGATTGCGGCGCGTTTTTTCCAGTCCCTCGGTGCCTGCGCCGGCGTCGTGCTGGGCCGCGCCGTAGTACGCGACGTGTACGGACGCTCCCGCGCCGCGCGCATGCTCGCCTACATGAGCGCGGCCATGGCCGTGGCGCCCATTGTGGCGCCCATCATCGGCGGCTACGTCGTGGTGTGGTTCGATTGGCGCGCCGTGTTCGTGGTGCTTGCCGCCTTCGGCTTGGCGATGTTCGCCCTGGTGGCGACATTTCTGCGCGAGACCAACGATCAGCTGGACGCCCATGCGGCACGGCCGGGGCCGATATTCCGCAACTACCTGGCGCTGCTCACGGTGCGCCGCTACGTCGGTTACATGCTCACCAACGCCTGCGTCTATGCCGGCCTGTTCGCGTTCATCTCGGGCTCTCCGTTCGTGCTCATCGACTTGCTGGGCCTCGAGCCGCAGCTCTTCGGGTTCTCTTTCGCCACCATCGTCGTCGGATACATGGCCGGCACCCTGACCGCCGGACGGCTGACGCTCAGGCTTGGCATCGACACCATGGTGCTGACGGGAAGCGTCGTGGCGCTGGCCTCAAGCGTGGCGGACGGCTTCCTGGCATGGACCGGCTCCCTGCACGTCGCCGCCGTGGTGGCGCCCATGTTCTTCTACATGGTGGGCGTGGGCATCGTCATGCCCAATTGTATGGCCGGCGCCATCGGCCCCTTTCCGGCCATGGCGGGCACCGCGTCAGCACTGCTCGGTTTCGTACAGATGGGGCTGGCGGCGCTGATCGGCGTGCTCGTTGGCCAATTCCACGACGGCACCCAGGCCCCCATGACCACGGCCATCGCCGCCATGGGGGTGTGTACCTTCGCCGGCTATTTTCTGCTGATCCGGCAACGCCACGAAGGCGTTGGCTAACCCGCGTCGGACGCGAAGCGGGCGAGGACACTCTCCCAGAAGCCTTGCTGGTCATCGTCGCTGGCGGCGGCGGACGTCCCGAGACCGGGAAGGGGACGCGCCGACCAGCCCCGGTGGGCGGCCTTCATGACCCGGCGCCACAAACGGGCCGGCAACCCGCCGCCGGTGACCCCCCGCATGGGGCGCCCGTCGTCGTTGCCGATCCACACCCCGCCGACGAGATCGGCGCTGTATCCGACGAACCACGCATCGCGGAAGTCCTGCGAGGTTCCCGTCTTGCCGGCAACAGGTCGGGCCAGGCGGGCGGCGCGCCCGGTGCCCGACGACACCGCCACCGACAGCATGTCGTTCATGGCGGCGACCCGGGCGGCGGCGACGACGCGACCCAAGCCCGAACCGGCGCGGCGGTAGAGTACCCGCCCCGCGGCGTCGCTAATTTTTTCGATGGCGTAGGGAAGCAGCCCGAAGCCGCCATTGGCGAAGGGACCGTAGGCGGCGGTCAGTTCGAGCAGGCCGACCTCGGCGGCGCCAAGCGCCAGGCTCGGCGTCGTCGTCAGACGGGTGCCGATTCCGAGTCGGCGCGCCGTCGCCGCGACGCGCTCGATCCCGGCTTTGCGGGCGACCCGCACCGCCGCCGTGTTGACCGAACGGGCCAGGGCTTGGCGCAGCGTCATAGAGCCCCGAAAACGCTTGTCGAAATTCCGCGGACTCCAGCCGGCCATCGTCACCGGCGCGTCCTCGATTATAGAGTCGGGCGTCAAACCGGCCTCCAGGCCGGCCAGATAGACGAAGGGCTTGAACGCGGAGCCGGGCTGGCGGCGCGCCTGGGTGGCCCGGTTAAACTGGCTTGTGGCATAATCGCGCCCGCCCACCATGGCGCGCACGGCGCCGTCGGGAGAGAGCACGACGAGGGCCGCCTCTGCAGCCCCGGCCCGCGCTCCCGCTCCTTCCAGCAAGGCGCCGACGGCGGCCTCGGCGGTACGCTGCAGGCGCCCGTCCAGGGTCGTCTTTACCACCAGGTCGCGGTCGCCCGCGGATATATAGCCGCTCACCTGCTCCAGCACCCAGTCGACGAAATGGCGTCCCTGGCGCCGTGGGAGGTGGGCCGCCGGAATGGCGCCACTACCAAGCTTGGCAGTTGCCGCCTGGGCCGGCGTCAGCGCCCCCGCCGCCACCATGGTGTCGAGCACGGCGCGGGCGCGGCGTGCCGCCAATCCAGGGTCGCGCGCCGGACTGTACCGGGACGGCGCCTTCAAGAGCCCGGCCAACAGGGCCGCCTGGTAGGTGGTGACGCGGCGCGCCGATTTTCTGAAATAGCGGCGCGCCGCGGCCTCAACCCCGTACGTTCCGGCACCGAGATAGACCCGGTTCAGGTAAACGGTGAGGATCTGGTCCTTGGTGAACCTGTGTTCCAGCCACAAGGCCAGCAACAGCTCCTGGACCTTGCGTTTCAGGGTGCGTTGGGGGGTCAGGAACAGGTTCTTGGCGACCTGCTGGGTAATGGTGCTGCCCCCCTGCACGATGCGCCCGGCTCTGGTATTGGCTACGGCGGCGCGCGCCAACCCGATTAAATCGATTCCGAAATGATTGTAGAAACGCCGGTCCTCCATGCTGAGCACGGCCGCCGGCAACGCGGGCGGCAACTCGCCGAGGCGCACCGACACCCCGTAGAGTTCGCCGACGGAGGCCAACTCCCGACCATCGGCGGCGACAAGCCGCACCGTCGGGGCGCGGCCGCGGGCTAGGACACCCTCGACGTCGGGCAGATCGAGGGCGTACCAGGCGACGAGGCCACCCAACGCGATGACGCCCCACACCGCCGACACCGCCGCCCCATAGGCGAGGCGCCGCACCCCGCGCCCCAATTTAGAGCGGCGGTGGAAGATGGGAGCCTCGCGCGGAGGCTGGGATTTGATCTGCCTGCTTTTCGCCATGAGAACGGATTCTCAAGGACTTACCGTTAGGATTCGGTTAACGAGATGAGGAAATCCGTGTATCCGATTTGTCGTAGACAACAAAATACGTGCGGGCGGGAGCATGGAGAGAGGGTGAATGAACGATGGCCCAGTCTTCCAGGACGACACCCGACTGACGCCGTGGGCCGAGGAATCAACCTGCTAGAGCAACCCCCGGTTAGTTTTACGCGGCGTAATGCCTGTTCGACACGGTCGGGTCCGGGACCCGCCCCTACATTCATCAAATAGGGTAGGGGCCGTGAAGACAGCAATCGGCCCACCGCCCCTCCTTAGGCGTCGAGGTTGGCCACCTTGAGGGCGTTATCCTGGATGAAGTTGCGGCGCGGCTCGACGACGTCGCCCATCAGCGTCGAGAATACGTCATCGGCGCTGTCGGCGTGGCTAACCCGCACCCGCAAGAGAGTGCGCGCGTCGACGTCGAGGGTGGTCTCCCACAATTGCTCCGGATTCATCTCGCCGAGCCCTTTGTAGCGCTGGATGCTCACTCCCTTGCGCCCGACATCCATGACCGCCTCGACGAGGCCGACCGGCCCGGTGACGGGGAGTTCGCGCTCCTTCGAGCGCAGCGTGCCGTGACGCCCGAAGTCCGCCTGCAGCTTGCCGGCCATGGCGTCGAGCCGGCGCGCCTCGGTGGAACGCATGAGCGCCCCGTCGATGACGTGGCGCATGTCCACGCCGCGTAGCGTACGCGTGAACTCGAGTCCACCGTCCTCGAGGGGCCCGCCCCGCCAACCGCGCTCCATCGCCACCTCCAGGGCGTCGAGGCGTTTGGCGATATATTCGGCCACCTCCTTGGCGCGCTCCCGGTCGGAGAGGATTTCCGGGTTCAGGGCGCCAAGGATAGCCGCCTGCTCCACCACCTGCATGGGCACGTGACGCCCAAGTTGGCCGATCAGGGCCTTGACGACGCGCGCCTTTTCAACCAATTCGCGTAAATCGTCGCCGGCCATCTGGTTGCCCCCGGAACCTTCCAAAACGCAGCCTTCATCGATGGCGGTGTTGAAAAGGTAGTCCTCGAGCGCCGGATCGTCCTTGAGGTAGACCTCGGACGCGCCACGCTTGGCGCGATAAAGCGGCGGCTGGGCGATGTAGAGGTAGCCGCGATCGATGATCGCCGACATCTGGCGATAGAAAAAGGTGAGCAGGAGCGTGCGGATGTGGCTGCCGTCCACGTCGGCATCGGTCATGATGATGATCTTGTGGTAGCGGCATTTTTCGATGTCGAAATCCTCATGCCCGATGCCGGTGCCGAGCGCCGCGATCAAGGTCCCGATCTCAGCCGAGCTCAACATCTTGTCGAAGCGCGCGCGCTCCACGTTGAGGATCTTGCCGCGCAGCGGCAGGATCGCCTGGAAGGCCCGGTCGCGGCCCTGCTTGGCCGAGCCGCCGGCGGAATCCCCCTCGACGATGAACAGCTCCGACAAGGCTGGGTCGCGCTCCTGGCAGTCGGCGAGCTTGCCGGGCAGCGAGGTGATGTCGAGCGCCCCCTTGCGCCTGGTCAACTCGCGGGCCTTGCGGGCAGCCTCGCGGGCGACGGCGGCCTCGACGATCTTGCCGATGACCTTGCGGGCGTCGGCGGGGTGCTCCTCGAACCAGCGGTCGATGCCCTCACCGACGATGCCCTCCACAATGGGGCGCACTTCCGACGACACCAGCTTGTCCTTGGTCTGGGACGAAAACTTGGGATCGGGCACCTTGATCGACAGCACGCAGGTCAGGCCCTCGCGTGAGTCGTCGCCGGTCAGTGCCAACTTTGTTTTTTGGGCAAGACCGCTTTTGACGGCATAGGCGTTTACGGTGCGGGTTAGGGCGCCGCGCAACCCTGCCAGGTGGCTGCCGCCGTCTCGCTGCGGGATGTTGTTGGTAAAGCACAAAGTCGTTTCGTGGTAGCTGTCGTTCCACTGCATGGACATGCCGACGGTGATGCCGTCGCGCTCGCCGGAAACCGCGATCGGTGGTTCGTGCAGGGCGTTCTTAGAGCGATCGATGTAGCCGACGAAGGCCTCGAGACCACCTTCGTAGTGCATCTCTACGGTTTTCGTCTCTACATGGCGGTCGTCGCTTAGCACCAACTTGACGCGGGAATTCAGGAAGGCGAGCTCGCGCATCCGGTGCTCCAAGGTGGCGAAGTCGAACTCCATCATGGTGAAGGTCTTGGCGGAAGGCAGGAAGGTGATCTCGGTACCGGTGCGCGGGCCGTCCTCGGCCGGCGGCGCGACACCCTTCTCCACGAGGGGGTTTTCCGCCTCGCCATCGGCGAAGCGCATGGCGTATTCGTTGCCGTTGCGCCATATGCGCAGGTTCAGCCACTCGGAAAGCGCGTTGACCACGGAGATGCCGACTCCATGCAGGCCGCCCGAAACCTTGTACGAGCTATGGTCGAATTTGCCGCCGGCGTGAAGCTGGGTCATGATCACCTCGGCGGCCGAGATCCCCTCCTCCTTGTGGACCCCGACGGGGACGCCGCGGCCGTTGTCGGAGACCGTGACCGAGCCGTCTCCGTTGAGGATGACTTCGATGCTGTCGCAGTGGCCGGCCAGGGATTCGTCGATGGCATTGTCCACCGCCTCGTAGACCATGTGGTGCAGGCCGGTTCCGTTATCGGTGTCACCGATGTACATGCCGGGACGCTTGCGCACGGCTTCCAGCCCACGCAGCACCTTGATCGATTCGGCGTCGTAGGCCTCGTCGCCGTCGTCCGTGGCGACTGTGTCTTCCGCGATTTCCGTGGGTTCTGTGGTCTTCGCTATTTTTTTGGATTTCTTGGGTTTCTTGGTTTTCTCGTTCATCTCTCTCTCGCCGGTTGGGGCTTCATTGGGTCATCGGCGCCACCGTGGCGTCTTCGACCCGTAAATATTGCGCGTCGTCACCGAGCGGCGCGAACAACGCCGCCTCGGTCCCGGTGAGCCAAGCCTGGGCCCCTAGCGCAACCAGGCGCTCGAAAAGTTCGCCGCGGCGGCGCCCGTCCAGGTGCGCCGTCGCCTCGTCCAGGAGCAACAAAGGCGGAGCGCCTCGCTCGCGCGCCCGCAACTCGGCATTAGCCAGCACGATGGCCACCACCAGAGCCTTCTGCTCGCCCGTCGAACAGTCCCCGGCGGCGAGGCCCTTGCCAAGATGGCAGACGGCGAGATCGCTGCGATGGGGGCCTTGCGCTGCGCCCCCGGTCTCGGCGTCGATCTCCCGCGACGCCGCCAGCGTCTCGCGCAGGCGATCCTCGGCAGCCAGGGCGGGTCCGGCGTCGAGCCAGCCCTCGACCACGCCCCGCGCCGCGATGGAGGCGCCGGGAAAGGTCCCCCCGGCGCTGGCGCAAGCCTCGTTGAGCCGCGCCGCGACGTCGCGTCGGGCGGCGGCCACGGCCACACCCTTGGCGGCCATGGTCTCTTCGAGGGCGGCCAGCCAAGCGGTGTCGGCGCGCTTGACGCCACCGGCCCGGCGCAGCAGGCGGGCGCGCTCGCGTAACGCCCGCTCGTAGGCGCCGACACGCCCGGCGTGGGCGGGATCGAACCCGGCCACCAGGCGGTCCAGAAATCGGCGGCGATGGGACGCCCCTTCGGTGAACAGCCGGTCCATGTAAGGCGTCAGCCACACCACGCTCAAGACCTCGGCGAATGCCGCCGGTCCCTTAGCCGGCTGGCCGTCGATGCGCGCCAAACGCTTGTCGCGGCTCTCGGCGTCGGCACGGGCCTCGCGGCCGGTCCCGATCTCGACGGCACCGGCGGCGGTGATGACGCGCGCCGCCACCGCCCACGCCACGCCATCGGAAGAGGCGGAAGCGCCGGAAGCAATTGTATCCACGATGCCGCCGGGTTGGCGCCGCGCAACGTCGGCGATCGCGGCGCCACGTAGTCCGCGCCCGGGCACCAGAAAGGACAGTGCCTCGAGCACGTTGGTCTTGCCGGCCCCGTTGGGGCCCGCCAACACCACCGGACGGCTGTCGATCTCGATCCTCTGGTCGCGGTAACACCGGAAGTCGGACAGCGTCAGGCGCGCCACCCAAAGCGGCTCTTTTCCATGGCCCTCCGGCTCCGGAAACACCGGAGACCCTTCCGCTTTCGCCAAACCTTGCGTTGTGATCAGAGAGACCCCTTGCCCGCACACAAACGAGCTCATACGCGCATGGGCATGAGCACGTAGAGAGCGCTGGCGTCGTCCACCTCGCGCACGATGGTGGGCGAGGTGGCGTCGGCCATGACGAATTGGGCGGTGTCGCCCTCAATCTGCTGGGTGACGTCGAGCAGATAGCGGAAATTGAAGCCGATCTCCAAGGACTCTGCGCCATAGGAAGCCTCGAGCTCCTCGGTAGCGCTGCCGGCATCGGGGCTGCTCGCCGACAAGATCAGCGCCCCGGCGCTGAGCGACAGCTTCACGGCCCGCGATTTCTCGCTGGAAATGGCCGAAACCCTATCCACCGCATCGGCGAATTGCTTGCGGTCCACCTCCATGACCTTGTCGTTGTCGGTCGGGATCACCCGTTGATAGTCGGGAAAGGTGCCGTCGATCAGCTTGGACGTGAGCACGCCGTCGTTGAACCCGAAGCGAATCTTGGTGTCGGAAAGGGCGACCGAGATTTCCGACTCGGTCTCGTCGATGAGCTTGCGCAACTCGCCGACCGCCTTGCGCGGGGCGATGACGCCTGGCATGCCCGAGGCCCCCTCGGGCAAGGGAATCTCGACGCTCGCCAAGCGGTGGCCGTCGGTGGCCACGGCACGCAACACTTGGACACCGTTGTTTTCGGCGGCGTGCAAGTAGATGCCGTTTAGGTAATAGCGGGTCTCCTCGGTGGAGATCGCGAAGCGGGTGTGATCGATGATGCCGCGGAGCTCCGCCGCCGGAAGTATGAAGGCGTACGGCAGCTCCCCCTCCGCCATCACCGGAAAATCCTGGGTCGGCAGCGCCGCCAGGGAAAACCGCGAGCGCCCGGAGCGCAACACGACCTTTCCATCGTCGCCGTCGCTGTCCAGTTCCACCTGCGCGCCCTCGGGCAGCTTGCGCACGATTTCGTAGAGGGTGTGCGCCGACGCCGTCGTCGCCCCTGTCCCGGCAACCTCGGCGGGCGCCGTCTCGACGATGTCGAGATCCATGTCGGTGGCGTTCAGGCTGAGGCCGCCGTCCGACACCTCGATCTTGACGTTGGAGAGTATGGGAATGGTGTTGCGCCGCTCCACCACACTTTGCACATGCCCCAGGGACTTCAGCAAGACGGCTCGTTCGATGGTGAATTTCATGGTTGACTATACGTCCTGATCCAGTGCCACCGCTGGCAGCACGCCCACCCTTCCGGGCCCCCGTTGAGCGGCGGCATGAGGGAACGAGGACCGGTGCCGCGAAGCGTCCGGTATTATAGCAAAAGTCTTTGGAATCCGAAGCGATTTCCGCATCGGAGCGGCCCCCCCCTCGCGGCTCGCGATGGCCTCCCGCCAACCCCGGGGGACGGTCACCCCTCCAGCATGCGGCGCAGGAGATCCACGTCCTCCGCGAAGTTCGAATCGTGTTCGCGCAGCTCGTCGACCTTGCGTACGGCGTGCATGACGGTGGTGTGATCGCGTCCGCCGAACTTGCGCCCGATTTCGGGCAGGGAGCGCGCCGTGAGTTGCTTCGACAGGTACATGGCGACCTGACGCGGCCGGGCCACGGAGCGGGCGCGCCGCGCCGAATGCATGTCGGAGATGCGGATGTTGAAGTGCTCGGCGACGCGCTTCTGGATTTCTTCGATGGTGACGCGGCGGTCGTGGGCGCGCAAAAGGTCGTGCAGAATCTCCTGGGTGGTTTCCAGGGAAACTTCCCGGCCCACGAGTTCGGCGTGGGCGACCACCCGGTTGAGCGCGCCTTCCAGCTCGCGAACGTTCGAGGTGATCTTGTGGGCAAGGAATTCCATGATCTTGCGCGCCACCTCGACGCCCAGCTGCTCGGCCTTGGAATGCAATATGCCTAGCCTGAGTTCGTAGCTGGTGGCATGGATGTCGGCGACCAACCCGCAGTTGAGACGCGACTTCAGGCGTTCTTCCATGCCCTCGAGGTCGGAGGGCGACTTATCCGCCGAGATCACGATTTGGCGACCCTGGTCGACCAGGGAGTTGAAGGTGTGGAAGAATTCCTCCTGGGTCGACTCCTTGCCGCTGATGAACTGGACGTCGTCGATCATCAGAACCGTGACCGAGCGGAACTGTTCCTTGAAATCCACCGTATTGTGCTCGCGCAACGCCCGGACGAACCGGTACATGAACTTCTCGGCCGTAAGATAGATGACGGTGCGCTTGGGGTCGCGCCGGCGGATGTTCCAGGCGATGGCGTGCATGAGGTGGGTCTTGCCGAGCCCGACGCCGCCATAGAGGAAAAGAGGGTTGAAGGGTGGCGTCTCGGCCTCGGCGATGCGCCGCGCCGCCGCATAGGCAAACTCGTTGGGCTTGCCGACGACGAAACGGTCGAATGTGCAGCGCGGATCGAGCGGCGCGCTGATCCGCTGGGAGTCTGAAAATGCAACGGAAACGGGCGCGGCGGCGGCGGCCGAGCTGGCTGACGTCGGCGTTTCGATGTTGGCGGGGGTCGGGTCATCCACGTCTTCGGCCGGCGCTGGATAGTCCGACTGGATGAAGATGTCGACGGCACGCACCGCAGGCTCTTCGCCCAGCCACAAATCCTTGAGACGTTCGGCATAATGGGCGACCACCCAGTCCCGCATGAAACGCGTGGGAACCGATATGCGGACCACGCCGTCAAGGACCTCGCGAACGGTCATCGGTTTCAGCCAGCTCTGGAAAGCGGGCTCGCCGATTTCCGGTCGAATACGATCGCAGATCCGCTCCCATTGCGAGCGCAAGGGGCCGTCACCGGTATCGTCTGTCATCCTAGATTGCCCCCACGCTGGTTTTCCGACCCGGCGCGACTTGAACAAAAAACTTTTAGCTCAAGAGGCAAAATCCCGACGGCAAGTCGAACACCCCGGCAGACACGGCATCGAACGCTAGGTGGAGACGCCAAAATCGCCTTTCGAGGCGCTCGGTACCGACGCCGTTGGTGTTTGTACTCGCGAAATTCGGACCACCGGCCGGATCATCGGTATATCGATCTCTCAAAACATAAAGACCCGACCCTCGGCGACAGACAACCCCCTTGAACGAGAACACTCCCCTAGTAAAATTTCAAAGACTATTACTTAAAAGTATAAAACAATATACACTAATATATTTTCGATACGACATCGGCATAGTGTTTACGTAACGTACACTGATCACACTCTTAACTTTATTTAGGTTGCCAGATTGGCGTCACGCCGTCGGCCCGCCGCACGCCACGCTTCGGAATCTACAGGGAGGTGTTCGAGCTTTCAACGTGACCGAATGGAGAACGTTAAAAATAAACAACTTGACAATGAGGAAAATTTGATTCGTTTACAGCCTATGCGAGCATAGTGACGTCCAGCACACCTTTGAGCGCCACCCCCCTGGGCGGCACCCCGGATTCCCTAGGCCGCGAGGGCCTTGATGCGGGCCGACAGGCGCGACAGACGGCGCGCCGCCGTGTTGCGATGGGTGACGCCCTTGCCGACTCCGCTCATCAGTGCCGGCTCAGCGGCCCGAAAGGCGGCCGTGGCTTTTTCCCGGTCGCCGCTGACGATGGCCTCTTCGACCTTCCGCAACAAGGTGCGGATGCGGCCGACTCGCCTACGGTTTACGAGGGTGCGCCGCTTAGTTTGGTGGACGCGCTTTTTCGCCGACTTGGTATTGGCCATTGGCCTTCCTGAAAACGTGCGGTTCTTGCCGAGGGAGGCTGGCTTATAATGCTGACACCACGGGCCGTCAACCCTAACCGGGGGCGCCCCCCCGATCATCGCCGGC
>DASCNF010000048.1:0-15648 GCA_036011345.1 Rhodospirillales bacterium
GCGCGTCGCGGCCCGATACTTGAGGCGCCGCGTATTCGATAAACCCCTCCGCCGTCTTCAGCCGGCCCGTACGTACGCCGTTGCGCTAGCCCTGGCCCGGCGTCGTGCTGTGCTCGTAGTACTCCCGTCCCAACGCGTCCCGGCTCTCCCCCCCAAGGCCTCCTCAACGATCAGGCGCGTCGCGGGCTTTCCATATTGCTCGTCGAACAAAAGCTCACCATCGCCCTGAATATCTCGGCGCGGGTCTACGTGATGGGGCGCGGCGTCGTCGTATTCAAAGGCACGCCCGACGAGCTACGCGACAACGAGCAGGTGCGAAAGGAATGGCTCAAGGTTCTGAGCCCCTGGAGAGAGTGTTCGCGTCATCCGATGGGGTTGCCTCGGCCTCGTCACCTACCCTTCCGCGTTGCCCTCGCTTCCAGCATATAGCCAAGCCGGAGATTGTTTTTTCAGCTCCTGCCTGGCCACCGTCCCCCGGTGCACCTCGTCGGGGCCGTCGGCGAGGCGCAGGATGCGCGAATGGGCCCAGGCGTGGGCGAGGCCGAAATCCTCCGACACCCCGGCGCCGCCATGCACCTGGATGGCGCGGTCGATGACCCTAAGCGCCATGTTGGGGGCCACCACCTTGATCATGGCGATCTCGGCGCGCGCCACCTTGTTACCGACGGTGTCCATCATGTGGGCGGCCTTGAGGGTGAGGAGCCGCGCCTGTTCTATCTCCAGGCGCGAATTGGCGATGGCCTCCATGACCACGCCCTGCTCGGCCAGGGTCTTGTCGAAGGCGACCCGCGACTTGGCGCGCGCACACATGGCCTCCAGCGAGCGCTCGGCGACGCCAATCAGACGCATGCAATGGTGGATGCGCCCGGGGCCGAGCCGCCCCTGGGCGATCTCGAAGCCGCGCCCCTCGCCAAGCAGCATGTTGGACGCCGGCACGCGCACGTCGGTAAACGTGACCTCCCAATGGCCGTGCGGCGCGTGGTCGAAGCCAAAAACCATGAGCGGGCGGACGATGCCGACCCCCGGCGTCCTGGTGGGCACCAGGATCATCGACTGCTGCTTGTGGCGCTCCGCCCCGGAGTCAGTCTTGCCCATGAAGATGATGATCTTGCAGCGCGGGTCGCCGGCGCCCGATGCCCACCACTTGTGGCCGTTGAGGACGTAGTCGCCGCCGTCGCGCTCGATGCGGGCCTCGATGTTGGTGGCATCCGACGACGCCACGCCGGGCTCAGTCATGGCGAAGGCCGAGCGGATTTTCCCTTCCAGCAACGGCTCCAGCCATTCCTTCCTCTGCGCCTCGTCGCCGTAACGCGCCAGCACCTCCATGTTGCCAGTGTCGGGGGCTGAGCAGTTGAAGACCTCGGGCGCAATCGGCGATCGCCCCATGATTTCGCAGAGCGGCGCGTATTCCAGGTTGGTGAGCCCGGCGCCGTAATCGCTTTCCGGCAGGAACAGGTTCCACAACCCGGCGCCGAGCGCCCGGGTCTTCATCTCCTCCATGACAGGCGGGGTCCGCCAGCGGTCCTTGGCCGCCTTGTGCTGCTCGTAGAAAGCGCGCTCGTTCGGGTAGACCACCTCGTCCATGAAGGCGAGGAGCCGGGCGCGCAGTTCCTCCACCTTCGCCGAATATTCGAAATCCATGGGTTGCGTCCGCTGTTGTGGCGTGGCCCGGGGGGCCTGACTGGCTACAGCATATTATTCTTCAAGCGCCGCGTCGCGGACTATCCCGGCGTCGCCGCCATCTGGCGCAGCTTGGTGCGCTGGATCTTGACGCCGTTGGGGCCGTCGGTGGTGGGAAATTCCTGGATGGCCAGGAAACGCCTGGGCACCTTGTAACCGGCCATGCCGGCCCGGCAATGGGCGCGCAAGTCGTCCTCCGAGAAGCCAGCGCCGGGGTTGGTGATGACGAAGGCGACGGCGCCAGGGCCACCCTCGGCGTCGACGCCGACCACCTGACAGCCGCGCACCATTGGATGAGTCTCCACGAAAGTCGAGATTTCCTCGGGCGCCACCAGGAAGCCGCCGAGGCGCATGGCGTCCCCCATGCGGTCGAGGAAGACGAAGGCACCGTCCCCGGTGGTGTGGCCGAGGTCGCCGGTGCAGACGAAGCCGTCCTCAGTCAAGGTCTCCGCCGTGGCCGCTGCGTCGCCGTCGTAGCCGGCCATGATGCTGGGGCCCGAAATCTCCATCTCGCCGTTCTCGCCGTCGGCGAGCAGGGTGCCGGTGTCCGGATCGCGCACCCTGACGCGCGCCTCGGGCGACACCGGTGTGCCGCCGGCCTGAGCGCGCACGGCGGGCGCCGCCTCGACGGACCGCACCGAGAACAGCGCCTGCACCTCGCTCATGCCATAGAGGCCGACGAAGGGGATGGCGCGCCGGTCCCCTTCCGCTACCAGCTTGACCGGGTCGGCGGTGAAGGCGGCGAATCCGCACTGGCGGAGCGCCGGGAATGGCGGCTCACCGTCGGCCTCGGAGACCACTGCTACGTCGAGGATACGGCGGTACATCTCGTCACTGCCGTTCATATGGGTGACGGCGTGCGCCTTGATGAGCGCCGCCGCCTCCTCCCCGTCGAAGGCCGGCGTCAGCACCATGGGCCGCCCACCGGCGAGGCTGGCCATGGCCTGGGCAAGGCCGAAGGTCCCGTACAACGGCAGCCCCTGCAGCATCACCGCGTCCGGCGCCGCGTAGCCGAAGTGCCGGGCCACGGCGGCGGCATGGCGGGTGATGGCGCGCTGGTGGTGAAGCACCAGCTTGGGCGCGCGGGTGGTGCCCGAGGTGGTGAATATGGTGCAGGCACCGTCGGCGCGGGCGTCGTCGGCCCCATACGCCGGGCGCGCCACCAAGTCGCGGTAACGCACCACCTTGAGATCACCGAAGAGCTTCGAGGGGATATCCCCGTCCTCGCCCCCGCCGTAGAGGACGACGGCGTCGAGCGCCGCCAGGGCGGCCGGCCCAGTGTCCCCCAGGATGCCCAGGAAATCTATCTTGCGGAAACCCGGCCACAGGGCCAGGACCTTGGCTCCGGACGCACCGAGGATACCTTCCACCTCGCTCGAGCGGTAACGGGTGTTAAGGGCGACGGCGACGGCGCCGAGGCGGGCGCAGGCGAAATAGAACTCGAGCCAGGCCGGCACGTTGGGAAGCCAGATGGCGACGCGGTCGCCGCGGCCGACGCCAAGCTCGGAAAGCCCCCGGGCCACCCGGCGGCCGCGGTCATCAAGCTCGGCGAAGGAGACGACGCGCCCGCCGCCGAGGATGGCGGGCGCCGACGGGGCACTCCCGGTCAACGCCTCGAGAAAGCTGCTCAGGGTTTCGCGCAATTGTCACCTTCCACCCGCATAATGCCGACAAGGGGTGCGCAAAAGAACCCCCTTCCCAGCCGGCACGCCGGTATTCTTCAAGACGACGGTGTCGGGCTTCAGCTTCCGCGGGAGGCTTCCCAGCCCCTGGCATCCGTCTTTCTCGGCGGCAAGGGAAACGGGCACGCCTTCCAGCGCTTTTCGATACAGCAGCCTGTTCGTGCGTCAGTCCTTCACAATGATTCCGAGGCCGGTTTGGCGGTCGCCGGTTAACCTTTCGGAAACTTTTTTATCATAATGACGATTCCAAGGTGAGAACGTTCGGGGGCCGAAGCGTCCCGCGCCGCCTTCGAAAGCAACAACAAAAAAGAGACAGAACGCCATGAACGCAGCAACCGAGACTTCTCTCAACGCCCTGACTCTGACCCGCAACGCGCGACAGTTGCGTGCCGAGGATAAAGGTCGCCGCCGCCGCATGGCCATCCGCCGCCGGCCCTCCCGAAGAGGCGGGCTGGGCTCCGCCCTTTGGTGGGTATGGCCGATCTCGTGGGCGACCATCCTCAGCACCGTCTGCTTCACCACCGACGTCTGGCAGGACACCCCGTACATGGTCCTCGTCAACGCCAGCTACTGAAGCGAACTCGATTTCGAGGAGAACCGCGATGCGGCCGAAGCGCCCCGTCCTGAAAATCAACAACACCGAAAGAGGCAGAACGCCATGAATACCATCACCGAAAGCTCCCTCGACTTCATCACCGTCGTCCGCGAGCCCATCGACTTAGGCGCCGGAGACCACGGCAAGCCCCGGCCCATGCTCATCCAATGCAAGCCGTCGCGGCGCCGCCGCCTCGGTAACGCCATGTGGTGGACGTGGCCGACGTCCTGGGCGGTGGCCTTGGTGTTCGGCTATTTCGTGTCCGAAAGCTTTGCCGCAACCATCAACACACTGATCACCAACGCCGCTTTCTGAACGACCAGCTACAATGATGCCTGGGGATCGGTGCACCCGCCATCCCGGCGAACCGTAGCCATTCGCCTGTCGCGAGGGTGCGCCGATGCCCTATACTGGCACCATGCAGATCGACGTCATCGCCGATACCGTCTGCCCCTGGTGCTACATCGGCAAAAGGCGCCTGGAAAAGGCGCTGGCTCTGCGCCCGGAGACCACGGCCGTGGCGCGTTGGAGGCCTTTCCTGCTCAATCCCGAGATGCCCGGCGACGGCCTCGACCGCACCGCCTACCTGGTCAAGAAATTCGGCAGCGAGTCGCGCGTGCGCCGCGTCTTCGGCGCCATCGCCGAGGCCGGCCAGTCGGTGGAGATTGACTTCTCCTTCGAGCACATCCGCCGCACCCCAAGCACCGTGAACTCCCACCGCCTGGTGTGCTTCGCCGAGGACGCCGGCAAGGCCGACGCCTGCATGGAGGCCCTGTTTCTGGCCTATTTCATCAACGGCCACGACATCGGCGAGACCAACGTTCTGCTGGAGATCGGCGCCAACCTCGGCCTCGAGGTGGACCAAACGGCCGCCTACCTGGAAAGCGGCGCCGACTTCGACCTCGTTTACGAGGAGAACGCCCGCGCCCATCGCTTAGGGATAAACGGCGTGCCGTCCTTCGTGTTCGACGGCAGCCTCGTCGTCTCCGGCGCCCAGGAACCACAGGTTCTGGCCCGCATGATCGACGCCGCGGAGGCGGCGGCGGACGCCGCCTAAACCTCTGTCCTCTCCCCCGTCGCGGCGATTTCGGCGAGCTTGCTCATCAGGGCCTCGACCCCGGCCAGGCGCTCGGGCGGCGTCTCCCAGGTGCGCCGGTAGACCAGGGTGTGGTCGGGGCGCAGCTTCGCCGTATCCGCTTGTTCGGTGATGAAGTCGACCATCCCCGCCGGGTTGGCAAAGCGGTCCTTGCGGAAGGCGACGATGGCGCCCTTGGGTCCGGCCTCCACCTTCTCGACTCCGGCGGCGCGGCATGATTGCTTGACGGCGACGACGCGCAGCAGGTTCTCCACCTCGTCGGGCAAGGGGCCGAAGCGGTCGATCATCTCGGCGGCGAGGCCGTCGATCTCGGCCCGTTCGGAGAGCCTGGCGATGCGCCGATAGAGGCTCATGCGCACGCCCAGGTCGGCGATGTAGGCCTCGGGGATGAGGACCGGCGTACCGACGCCGATCTGCGGGCTCCATTCGTCGTCGGCGCCCAGCACCGGGCTGCCGCGCGCCTCGGCCACGGCTTCCTCGAGCATCCGCTGGTAGAGCTCGATGCCGACCTCGCGGATGTGGCCCGACTGCTCCTCGCCCAAGAGGTTACCGGCCCCCCGGATATCGAGGTCGTGGCTGGCCAGGGAGAACCCGGCGCCCAGCGAATCCAGAGTCTGCATGACCTCGAGGCGCTTCTCGGCGGCGGCCGTTAGCTTCTTGCGCGGCGGCAGGATGAGATAGGCGTAGGCGCGCACCTTGGAGCGCCCGACCCGCCCGCGCAGTTGATAGAGCTGGGCCAACCCGAACATGTCGGCGCGGTGGATGACGATGGTGTTGACGGCGGGCAGATCGAGCCCCGATTCAATGATGTTGGTGGAGAGAAGCACGTCGTAGGCGCCGTCGTAAAAGGCGCTCATGGCGGCCTCCATGTCGCGCACCGCCATGCGTCCGTGCACGGTGACCAGCTTGACCTCGGGCACCAGCTTGGCGAGTTGCGCCGCCATGCCCTCCAGATCTTCGATGCGCGGGCACACGTAGAAGGTCTGGCCACCCCGATGGTGCTCGCTCAGGATGGCCTTGCGGACGATGACCGTATCGTAGGGCAGCACGAAGGTGCGCACGGCCAGGCGGTCGACCGGCGGAGTGGCCATGAGGCTCATGCCGCGCACCCCGGTGAGCGCCAGTTGCAGCGTCCTCGGGATGGGCGTCGCGGTGAGGATCAGCACGTGTACGTCGGCGCTGAGGCGTTTCAGGCGCTCCTTGTGGGCGACGCCGAAATGCTGTTCCTCATCCACCACCAGCAGGCCGAGGTCGCGGAAACGGATGCTCTTGGCGAGCAGCGCGTGGGTGCCGATTACCACGTCGACGGTGCCGTCGGCGAGGCCTTCCTTGACCTCGCGGGTGCGCTTCGCGGGGACCATGCGCGACATCTGCTCGATGCGTACCGGGTAGCCGGCGAAGCGTTCGCCGAAAGTGTGGAAGTGCTGGCGCGCCAGCAACGTCGTCGGCACCACGACGGCCACCTGCTTGCCCGCCATCACGACGACGAAGGCGGCGCGCAACGCCACCTCGGTCTTGCCGAATCCGACGTCGCCGCAGATCAGGCGATCCATGGGCTGGCCGCCGGCGAGATCGGCCAGCGTGTCGTCGATGGCGCGGCGCTGGTCGTCGGTCTCGGCGAACGCGAAGCGGGCACAGAACTCGTCGAAGAGGCCGTCGGAAGGTAACAAGGGCTCCCCGGAGCGCAGCGCCCGCGCCGCCGCCACGGCGATCAGACGCTCGGCCATGTCACGGATGCGTTTCTTGAGGCGCGCCTTGCGGGCTTGCCACGCGGCACCGCCCAGACGGTCGAGTTGCGCCCCCGCCTGCTCCGAGCCATAGCGCGAGATCAATTCGATGTTCTCTACCGGCAAGAAGAGCTTGTCGCCGCCCTCATAGAAGACGCGAAGGCAGTCGTGGGGGACGCCCGCCACCTTGAGGGCGGCGAGCCCGTCGTAACGGCCGACGCCGTGATCGACGTGGACCACCAGATCGCCGACCTCCAGGCTCGAGGCCTCTGCGATGAAGTTCTCGGGACGCGCGCGGGGCCGCACCGCGCGGGCCAGGCGGTCGCCGAGGATGTCCTGCTCACCGATCAGCGTCAGCTCGGGCGTCGTAAACCCGCGCTCGACGGCAAGAACCGCCAGCGCCACCACGCCCGACCCCCGCGCCCGCGCCACCGCCCAGTCGTCGACCGGCGCCAAGTCCTCCACCCCGTGCTCCCTGAGGACGGAGGCCAGCCGGTCGCGCGAACCCCGGGTATAGGCGGCGACGACGACGCGGCGCCCGGCTTTCAGCTCTTCCGCTATGTGATCGCGCACGGCATCGAAGACGTTGGCGCCGGGGAGCACGCGCACGTCGGCGAAATCGCGGCCCGGCCGTCCCCCGGCGTCGATCCCGCCATTGGGCGCGGCGAAAGGTGAGAACTGGCCGGCCGGATGCCCCGCCAACACCCCCTCCCAACCCTCCGCGTCGAGGAACAAGCGATCCGGCGGCAGCGGGTGATAGACCGTTCCCGCCGTCGCCAGCCCGCCGTCGGCGAGGCCCTGGCGTGCCTCGTAGTATTCCTCAATCAGCGCCAGGCGGGTATCGCGCGCTTCCTCCGCCTGATGGTCGAGCACCACGGCAGCGGCCGGCACGTAATCGAGCAGGGTTTCCAGGGGCTCGTGAAAAAGCGGCAGCCAGTGCTCCATACCCATGTGCCGGCGACTCGCCGAGACCGCCTCGTAGAGCGGATCGTCGTCGCCCGCCGTGCCAAACAGGGTACGGTAGCCCGAGCGGAAGCGTTGCACCGAGGCGGCGTCCAGGAAGAGCTCGCCGACCGGCTTCAGGATGAAGTCCTCAAGGCGCTCGGACGAGAGTTGGGTGGTCGGATCGAAGCGGCGGATGCCATCCAGTTCGTCGCCGAAGAAATCGAGGCGCAAGGGCTCCGCCTGGCCCGGCGGAAAGACATCGACGATGCCGCCGCGCACGGCAAACTCGCCGGCCTCGCGCACCGTCCCGGTACGCCCGTATCCGTTGGCCAGCAGGAAGCCCAACAGGTCGTCGGGGTCGAGGCGCTGGCCGGTGGCGGCGGCACGCTGGGAACCGGCGAAGACGGCGCGCGGCGGGACGCGCTGCAAGAGCGCCGAGACCGTAGTCAGCACGACGCGACGCGGGCGCGCCGGGGTGTCGTCCAAGAGACGCGTCAGGGTGTCGACGCGCCGCCCGACGATGTCAGCGTGGGGCGACACCCTGTCGTAAGGCAGACAGTCCCAGGCGGGAAAGAGCAAGACCTCGACGTCGGGTGCGAAAAAGGCTAGGACCTCGGCGGCGCGCGCCGCGCGCACGTCGTCGCGGGCCACGAACACGGCATCGGCGGGGCCGCCGCCAGGAGCGCCGCGCGCCACGTCGGCGAGCACCATGGCATCATAGCCGCCGGGGACCCCGGAGACCAAGGATCGATTTTGATTCAACCAAATAGTTTTTAGCAATATCAATTGTTTAATAGTGTTTTTTAAAGTCTTGCAATAACTTCATGACATCGTGATCGAGAGCCGCCGGCACCGTCTTCTTGCCGGTGATCCAATCGAACAGATCGTTGTCGATTTCCTCGAGCAGAACCTCGAAACGCTGCACTTGCTCCTCGCTCAGCTCTTCCAGGTGGCGCCGCGCGAATGCGCCGAGCAAGAGATCGGTCTCCTGCATGCCACGATGCGAACTGCGGAACAGCGCCCGCTTGCGGCGGGCGTCGATGTTTTCGGTTCTCATGGTCCCGATTTTTGCCGCCAGCGGTCTCGTTCCCATGGATTTGCGGCCTGTAGTCTGTAGGATGCCTGTACTCTGTAGGATATAGGGTCTTGGAAAGGTTCTGTCAGCACGCATCGCCATGCGCCCCGAAGTCCTCAATTCCTTGTTCCGACCGGTCGACGCGCTCACCGGCGTGGGACCGCGCATCGCCAAGTCCATCGAGAGCTTGGCGGGCGAGCGCGTGGTCAATCTCTTGTGGCATTTACCGAGCGGCCTCATCGATCGCCGTTACGCGCCCAAGGTGGCCGAGGCGCGGCCCGGCGTGGTGGCCACCATCACGGTACACGTCGACTCGCACCAGCCCCCCCACAACCCGCGCCAACCTTACAAGGTTTATTGCTCGGACGATACCGGCACCCTGGCGTTGGTCTTTTTCCATGCGCGGCCCAACTACCTGAAGCGCAAACTGCCCGAGGGCGAGACCCGGGTGGTGAGCGGCACCCTCGAGCGCTTCGGCAAGGAAACCCAGATCACCCACCCCGACCACATCGGCACGCCCGAGAAAATCTCGCGCCTGCAGGCGGTGGAGCCCGTCTACCCCCTGACCGCGGGCCTCAGCCTGAAGGTGCTGGGCAAGGCCATCCGCGGTGCCCTCAAGGCGGCGCCCGAGTTTGCCGAGTGGTTGGATCCGGCGTACCTGTCCGGGCAAGCCTGGAAACCGTGGCACGAGGCGCTTGCCGAGGCCCACGCGCCGCAATCCGAGGATGCCTTGGAGCCCATGGCCCCGGCGCGTCAGCGCCTAGCCTGCGACGAGTTGCTCGCCAACCAGTTAGCGTTATCCCTGGTGCGCCTCAACATGCGCCGGCTGGCCGGCCGCGCCATCGAGGGCGACGGCACGCTCGGCGATAAGGTACGGGCTGCCCTGCTCTTCGCCCTCACCGCTTCCCAGGAGGGGGCGCTCGTCGAGATCGTCGCCGACATGAAGGACACCTCGCGCATGCTTAGGCTGGTGCAGGGCGATGTCGGCAGCGGAAAGACGGTGGTCGCCCTCCTCGCCATGCTCAACGCCGTCGAGGCCGGGCACCAGGCGGCGCTTATGGCGCCCACCGATATCCTGGCGCGCCAGCACATGGCCACCATCGAGCCCCTGGCGGCGGCGGCCGGTGTTTCCGTGGTCCTGCTGACCGGGCGCGACAAGGGCAAGGGCCGCCAGACGGCGCTGGAAGGCCTAGCCTCGGGCGCCATCTCGCTGGCCGTCGGCACCCACGCCCTGTTCCAGGACGACGTCACCTTCGTTGACCTGGCCCTCGCCGTGGTCGACGAGCAGCACCGCTTCGGGGTGCACCAGCGCCTAGTCCTGGCCGGTAAGGGCCGCGCCGTGGACGTCCTGGTGATGACGGCGACGCCCATCCCACGCACCCTGATGCTGACCGCCTATGGCGACATGGACGTCTCGCGGATCACAGAAAAGCCGCCCGGGCGACACCCCGTGGATACCCGCGTGCTGCCCCTGCCGCGCCTCGGCGAGGTGGTGGCCGCCGTCAGGCGCGCCGTGGCGGCGGATAACGGCGTCTACTGGGTATGCCCCCTGCTCAAGGAGTCGGAAACCCTAGATGCGGCGGCCGCCGAGGAACGCCACGCCCACCTCTCCGACACCCTTGGGGGGAGCGTCGGGCTCGTGCACGGGCGCATGAAGGGCGCCGACAAGGACCGTGTAATGGCCGATTTCGCGGCGGGTGCGGTGAAGGTCCTGGTTGCCACCACGGTCATCGAGGTCGGCGTCGACGTCCCCGACGCCACGGTCATGGTCATCGAGCACGCCGAGCGCTTCGGCCTGGCGCAATTGCACCAGTTGCGTGGGCGCATCGGGCGCGGCGACAAGCCCTCCACCTGCCTTCTCTTGTACGCGCCGCCGTTGACGGCGATGGCGCGGGCGCGCCTCGACATCCTGCGCGAGACCGACGACGGCTTCCGCATCGCCGAGGAGGACCTGAGGCTGAGGGGCGCCGGCGAGCTGCTCGGCACACGCCAGAGCGGCCTGCCCGAGTTCCACCTGGCCGACCTCACCGTCCACGGTGAGCTACTGGCCGCCGCCCGCGACGACGCGCGCCTCATCCTCGAGCGCGACCCCGACCTCGAGACGACGCGCGGCCGGGCTCTGCGCACCCTTCTCTACCTGTTCAAACGCGACGCCGCGGTCAAGTACCTGCAGTCCGGGTGAGACGTCGTCTTATTTCTCCCTGCTGACGAGGATGGGGATTCTCTCCTTCTCGCGGAGCACGTCCATGTCCTCGTAGGTGGCGGCGGAAACCTGGGGGACGTCCCGTTCCTCCTTGGGGCGGAAGTCGGGGGGCGTCACGATGCCACCCGAGATGACCATCTTGATAGCTTCCTCGACCGACATCGAGAGTAGCACCAATTCCTTCTTCGGCACGAACAGCAGGAAGCCCGAGGTCGGGTTGGGCGTCGTCGGCAGGAAGATGTTGATGACCTCCTCCTCGGTGATGTTCTGCACCTCGCCCTTGGTGCGCCCGGTGATGAAGGCGATGGCCCAGATGCCGCGGCGCGGGTATTCAACGAGCACCGCCTCGCGGAAGGCGGTAGACTGGCGGGCGAGCACGGTTTCGAATATCTGCTTGGTGGCGCTGTAGATGCCACGGACCACCGGCACGCGGGCCAGGATGCGCTCGCTGGTGCGCTGGAACAAGCGCCCAACGAAGCCGGCGGTGAGCGCCCCGATCAGGGTCAGAATGACGATGGCGATGATCAGGCCGAGGCCCGGGATACTGAACGGCAGATAACTTTCCGGGTTGTAGGGGCCCGGAATCATCGGCGTCACTTGGCGATCGACGAAGTCAATGAAAATCCAGGCCAGGTAAACGGTGATGGCGATGGGCGCAGTGACCAAGACGCCGGCCAGGAAATAGGCGCGAATCCGCGCCATCAGGCGCGGCTTCTGGGCCGGCTGCACCAGGGTGATAGTCGGCGCCGGCTCTTCTTGCGGCTCGGGCTGCTTAGACTTGCCGGTGGTCATGGAATGCACTGCCTCTGCGAAATCCTGGCGCGCGCAGCATGGTACAACCGAACGCGATCGTTTTAAATTGAATCAATTTAAAACGTGAATCTCCCTCTATTTATATCATTAGGGGCTTATTCACATCCTGGATCGTTTCGATCCAGGACGATAAGACCCTAGGCGACAAGGCAATCGTTCCTTATCCGAAAAACCGCGCCAGCTCCGCGTAGGTCTCTTCGGGCGCCTCCTCCGGCAAGAAATGACCGCAGAGCAAGGCTCGGCCAGCGACATCGGCGGCTCGCTCGCGCCACGTGGCGAGCACGTCGAAGCGGCGTTCCATCAGCCCTTTGGCGCCCCACAGGACTAGCACGGGGCAGCTAATTTTCGTCTCCATGTCGGCCTCGTCGTGCTCGAGGTCGATGGAGGCGGCGGCACGGTAGTCCTCACAGGTTGCGTGGATGGTGTCGGGGTTGGTGAAACAGCGCACGTATTCGGCCATGGCTTCGGCGCTGAAGCTATCCACGTCCGCCCCCCACGACCCGAGCTTCTTCCGGAGGTAATATTCCGGGTTCGAGCCGATCAGGGTCTCCGGAAGGTCGAAGGGCTGGATCAGGAAGAACCAGTGGTAATAGCTGGTCGCCACGGTCTGGTCGATGGTGGAAAAGACCCTGTGGGTGGGCACGATATCGAGAACCGAAAGCTTGCGCACCCGCCCTGGGTGGTCGAGGACCATGCGGTGGCTGACGCGGCCGCCCCGGTCGTGGCCGGCCACGAAAAACGATTCGAAACCCAGGGCCGCCATAACGTCGACTTGGTCCTTGGCCATGGCGCGCTTCGAATAAGCGGTGTGGGTATCGTCGCCGGGCGGCTTGGCGCTGTCGCCGTAGCCACGCAGGTCGGGGACCACCACCGTGAAGCGCTCGGCCAACCGGGGGGCGATCTTGTGCCACATGACGTGGGTCTGGGGATAGCCGTGCAAAAGCAGGAGCGGCGGCCCGGAACCGCCGTGCACGGTGTGGATAACGGCCCCATCGGTTTCGATGTCGGCAGCGGTAAAGCCCTCGAACATGGTGGCGCCCCTGGTACCCGGGTTTCGAGTTTCGTGAATGTCCCGCGCGGTCCCGTTAGGCGTGCAACGCTCAAGCGGTTGAAACGCAAACCCCTTCTCGGGATATCGGACAGGAGACTTAATCGTCTCCCTCTTCTCCCTCATCGTTCTCGTCGGTGGCGTCGGCAGCGCCGGCCTTTGGCTCGTCCTCGGCGGCGGTGCTACTAATCGTGCGCACGTTCTCGACCAGGGATTTTGAGCAGGTCTCTGATGAACGGATCGCTCTTGCTCGCCTTGGCCTCAAACGCCGGGCGCGTGACCACGATAAGAGTGCATACCTTGGCGGCACGCGCCGTCGCCATGCGTGGATTGTCGTCGATCAAGGCCATTTTCCCAAATATGGCGCCCTTGCTTACCGTTCCGAGGACGATGTCCCCCCCCCTGTCAGCCGACTTCATGATTTCGACCAACCCCTCCTAGATGATGTAAGCGCGGTCACCCATGTCGCCTTCCTTGAAGGTTTTCGTGCCGACCGCACAGGTCGTCCGTTCCAGTACCGAATCGGCCATCGATCAACCCCTCCCCCGTGCCCGGCGCTTATGCCGTGGATCTCGCCGCTTTCGAATCCCGATGATACCTACAATCCACCGAATTTAACATCGCTGATCAAGCTGATTTGAACCGCCGACGGGCTGGCCCCTACCGCCGGCGGAGAAAATGTCTTAGGTAAGGGCGCCAAGGTCGGCCGCCACGGTCTGGTGCGGCTTACCGCCCTGTCGCCGATGGAGGAGACGACAGCCATGTCGCGGCTTTACCCCAAGCGCCCCATCGTCGGAGTAGGTGTCGTCGTCCTGCGCGGCGACAAGGTGCTGCTGGTGCGCCGCGCCAAGCCGCCGCGCCAGGGCTCGTGGAGCCTCCCCGGCGGCGCCCAGAAGATCGGCGAGACGGTCTTCGAGGCCGGTCGGCGCGAGGTCTGCGAGGAGACGGGCGTCACCGTCGAGGTGCGCGGCCTGTTGGATGTGGTTGATTCCATCCAGCCTGACGATATGAAGCGCATCCGTTTCCACTTCACGCTGGTCGATGTGCTCGCCGTATGGATTTCCGGCGAGGCGCGGGCCGCAACCGACGCCGAGGAGGTGGCTTGGTTCGCGCGGGCTGCCGTCCCCGGCCTGGGGTTGTGGTCGGAAACGGAACGGATGATCCAACTGGGCTTCGAAAGGCGGGACTAGCCTCACGGACGTCGATGAGGCGCAGGCCGCCACGTGAGTAGCGCCAAGACGCTCGCCGGCGTCGGCGGTAGCGGCGACCGTCTTGACTGCCGCGTCGATGACCCGGCGCCGCATCCCCAGTATCCTGAGGTGCACCGATTCTTTCTGCGCGGCTTCTTTCTGCGCGGCCAGACCGCACAACAGCGCCCGCGCCGTCTTGCGGCTGTCGGTGTGCACGAAATCTCCGAATTGTCTGCCGATAACGCTTTTCGGCGAGCGTCCGCCGAGCAGCCAACCGACGGCGGAGTTGGCGAATTCGATGCGCCCAGCGCGGCACAGACAGATCAGATCCGGCAGGGCGCCGATGAGCCGCTGGGCCCAATCCCGGGTGGGATCGACCGGTGGCTTGGCGCCGCGGGCGGGCTTCAATCCCGTTTTGTTTTTTATTGCAGCGATCGTCCAAAGCGGGCTCTCCTCCCCCGCACGAATACTTCACAGCATGAAGTGAATACACAAACTTCCCAAACGTACCTAGGGTCAGGACTCATTGATTGAGATAGAAGATGATGGAAGCGGCGATGCAGATTGCGGAGAAGTAGGTGTGGGCGCACCTGTCGTATCGGGTTGCGACGCGCCGCCAATCCTTGAGCTTTCCGAACATGCACTCGATCTTGTGGCGCTGTTTATAAAGCGTTTTACAGTAGGAATGCATGGTTTTCCGGCCTTTGCGGGGCGGGATGCAGGCTTCGATATCCTTTGACGCGAGGGCATTTCTGAACGCGTCGCTGTCATAGCCCTTGTCTCCGATCAGCACGGATGCCCCCGGCAGGGCGTCGAACATCAGCTTGGCGCCCTTGTGGTCGTTCATCTGGCCTTCGGTGAGCAGCAGGATCAACGGCAGACCGTCGCCATCGACAACGGCATGGAGTTTCGAGTTCAGGCCGCCCTTGGTGCGTCCGATACGGCGGGGAACATCCCCTTTTTAAGCAGGCTCGCCGCCGTGCGGTGCGCCTTCAAGTGTGTGGCATCGATCATCAACCGATCCGGTGGCCCGCCTTCGCCCGAGAGTGAAGCGAAGATGCGGTCGAACACGCCCATGCGGCTCCAGCGCACGAAGCGGTTATACAAGGTCTTGTGCGGCCCATAGTCCTTCGGCGCGTCGCGCCAGCGAAGGCCGTTGCGGATGACATGGATGATCCCCGAAAGCACCCGCTGGTCGTCAACGCGGGGAACACCGTGAGATAGGGGAAAGTGCGGTTCAATGCGCTTCAGTTGCGCTGTCGTCAGCCAGAAAAGATCGCTCATGTGATGCCCTCCTTGAACAGGGACATCATCATCGGCCAAAATAATGAAGCGAAGATTAATGGGTCCTGACCCTAGTGGATAAAATCTAACATATGGCACCCGGCGGCGAGGGTATTTCCCACACTCTGCAAAGGGCCTTCTTGCCTCACCGCGCGCGAGCCGCCATCATGGACCCCGCCATCATGAGCCTGGGGCACGCTCCACCAGCCCACGGATTCGGAGATAGATTCCCATGACCCTGCCCCTGATCGTCGGCATATCTGGCGCCACCGGTGCCATTTACGGCATCGAACTATTGAAGGTCCTGCAC
>DASCNF010000049.1:0-6337 GCA_036011345.1 Rhodospirillales bacterium
CTCCGGGATCGAGGCTGTCAACGAGATCGGCAAGGGCGCCGTCCAAGTGGTCGTCGACGAGGCGACGTACGTTCTGCCGCTCGCCGACGTCATCGACGTCTCCGGCGAGAAGGTGCGCCTGGAGAAGGAGATCGCCAAGTTCGACAAGAAGCTCGCCAACCAGGGTTTCCTCGCCAAGGCGCCGGCCGAAGTTGTCACCGCGCAGCGCGAGCGCCGCGAAAAAGCCGCCGCCGACCGGGCACGCCGCACCGAAGCCCTGGAGCGCCTAGCGGCGATGTAGGCGCGGCGTCTTTCCGCGATCGCCGAAATCACTCCTTGACCCCGATCTTCGCCTCCGGTCCACAATTGCCATGGGGGAGACGGAGGGCGACCATGGCGGGCGTCAAGAGCCGCACCTTCACCTGGCGGTTCGACAGCCCGGTCGGGAAAGTCTGGCCGGGGCTGGCCGACTCGGCGCGCTTCAACGAGGCCGCCGAACTTCCCAAGCATGAGATCGAGGAAATCCCCCGGAACGACGGCTCGGTGCTCTATATCGGGCGCGCCCGCATCCGCCATCAGAACAATACTTTGATCCTGGGCCCCGGCGGCTACGAGTTCGGGGACTACTGCCGCATGGGCCTGCCCCTCGAGGTGCTCATCTTCATCGTCGCCATGCCCATGGTCTTGTGGGTATGGCCGCTCTAGAACGCGCGGTCCAGGGCCCGGATCAGGCGTTCGACCTCGCGGGCCGTATTGTAGTGCACCATGGAGACGCGCACGACGCCGTCGTCGGGGTCGATGCCGAGGTCGTTGATCAGCCGGTGGGCGTAAAAGTGGCCGCTGCGGATGGCCACTTTGGAGGGCTCGACGAGGGCAGGGGTGTCGGTCGAGCGCCGGCCCTCGACGACGAACGAGAAGGTGGGGGCACGCTCCGCCGGGTTCGCCGTCGGGCGCCCGATGAGGCGTACGCCGGGCTTGGCGGACAAAAACTCGACGAAGGGGGCGGCCAGCTCTTCCTCGTAGGCGGCGAACAGGCCGTAGACGGCCCGCACACGCTCGTGGAAGCTGTTGGCACGGTCCTCGAAGTGGTGGCCATGCATGGCCTCGAAATAATCAGCGGTGCCAACCAGCGCCGCGGTGAGCTCGTGGTTGGGGCCGCCCGGGTTAAGCTTGAGGGGGATGTCGTCCTCGCCGATGAAATAGTGGTTTTGGCCGCGCGCCCGCAACAAGTGCTGGCGCTTGCCGTAGAGCACCCCTAGGTGGGGGCCGTAGAGCTTGTATGGGCTGAGGGCGTAGAAATCGACGTCGAGGGCCTTGACGTCGATGGCCCGGTGTGGCGCGTAGGCGACGCCGTCGACGCAGACCAGGGCACCGGCGGCGTGGGCCAGCCCGGCGATGGCGGCGACGTCGTTGAAGGTGCCGACGATGTTGGAGCAATGGCTGACGCAGACCAGCCGCGTGCGCTCCCCCAACAAGCGCTCGAGCCCGGCGGGATCGAGTTCCGCCGTCTCCGCATCGACCTTCCACTCGCGCACGATGAGGCCGGTCTCCGCGAGACGCCGCCAAGCGCCGTTGTTGGCCTCGTGGTCGAGGTTGGTGACGATGATCTCGTCGCCGGCGGCGAACCAGGGCCTGAGCGCGTTGGCCAGCACGTAGATGTTGGCCGTGGTCGAGGGGCCGACGACGATCTCGTCAGGCCCCGCGTTGATCATCTCGGCGATGCGCCGCTGTCCCTCGGCCATGCGCCGGGCGGCGCTGGCCGAGGCCGGAAACGGGGCGCCCGGCTGCACCTGGGTCTCGGCCATGTAGGCGCCCAGGCGCTGGATGACGCTTCGCGGCACGAAGCTGCCGCCGGCGTTCTCGAAGAACGCCCACGCCCAGGCGCTGTCCGGGAACTGACGGCGCGCGAAATCGACGTCGAGGGTCGGAGCGTCGACCAAGGCGGGTCCTTCTGTGTGTGTGCTTCCGGTGTTAAAGGGCATGGTATGGGCCGGGCTGGGGGCCGTCAATGCGCTGGCCGGCCCGAGGATTCGGGGGTATCTTTCGAAGCGGCGCGAACCTCGGCTCATGAAGAGACGGCGGATAATGGACGAGCATATCAACAAGATCGACGGTGCCCCTCCCGTGTCCAAGCAGGGCACGGACGACGAGCCGCGCTAGGACGGCACGCGGAAGCCCGAGGAAAGGGCGCGGTTCGTCGTCCTGCTCCTCGCCCAGTTCATCCGCGAGGGGCGGACGCTGGCCGAGGGCATGCCGTTCCCCTAGTGGCAGCAGATGGCCGAGGAGGAGGTCACCAATGCCGCCATCGACGCCGAGAACTGCCGCCAGAAGCACGACGTGGTCACCAAGCGGTTTCTGTTCACGGTTGCCGCGGCCCTCGTCACCATCGGTTTCTGGGGCATCGTCTTCGCCTTCGACCGGGCCAGCTACGCCGCCGTCGGCCTGGTGTTCGGAGCGGTCGGGTTCGCGCTGCTCGCGGTGGCCGGCGAATGGCGCATGCGCAAGTTCATGCGCCGCAGGAAGGCGCGCAAGCTGACGGCGTCGCTGAGAAGGGTGGAGATCCTTATGCGGCGCATCCGGGCCATGGAGCGTGGGCTCGACAAGCGCCACAAGGCGGTTAGCAAGGAACTCCGCGAAGAACTCAAGCAGGATTACCACACCGCCCGCAAGAAGCTGCTCAAGGGTCTGCGGGGCTCAGAAGCGGAGGCGCCGGAAGAGCATGTGCCCCACTCCGCCGAATCGTTCGAACCGAAGAAGTAGACGCCGGGGAACACCGCCGGCCCCGGTGCTCGCGTCGTCGAGGCTGGCGTGGTGCCGGCATCGCCGCTATCCTTGCCCGCAACCAGGAAATTTAGAGGCCTGAGAGGATCGCCATGCCCGCCAAGTTCGACAAATCTAAGCTGCCCAGCCGCCACACCACCTCGGGGCCGGAGCGCGCGCCGCACCGCGCTTTCCTCTACGCCATGGGGCTGACGACGAAACAGATCGCCCAGCCGCTGGTCGGTGTCGCCACCTGCTGGAACGAGGCGGCGCCCTGCAACATTGCGCTCGGCCGCCAGGCGCAGGCGGTGAAGCTTGGCGTCGACAAGGGTGGCGGCACGCCGCGCGAATTCACCACCATCACCGTGACCGACGGCATCGCCATGGGACACTCGGGCATGAAGTCGTCGCTGGTGTCGCGCGAGGTCATCGCGGATTCGGTGGAACTCACCATGCGCGGCCACGGCTACGACGCGCTGGTCGGGCTCGCCGGCTGCGACAAGTCGCTGCCCGGCATGATGATGGCCATGGTACGCCTCAACGTGCCCAGCGTTTTCATGTACGGCGGCACCATCCTGCCGGGCCGCTTCAAGGGCCGTGACGTGACCATCGTCGACGTGTTCGAGGGCGTCGGCCAACATTCCGCGGGCAAGATGTCGGATCGCGACCTCCTGGAACTGGAGAGCGTTGCCTGCCCGTCGTCGGGCGCCTGCGGTGGCCAGTTCACAGCCAATACCATGGCCTGCGTCTCCGAGGCCATCGGCTTGGCGCTGCCCGGCTCGGCCGGGGCGCCGGCGCCCTACGATTCGCGTGACGCCTACGCCGAGACCTCGGGCGAGGCGGTGATGAACCTGCTCGCTAAGGGCCTCCGCCCGCGCGACATCGTCACAGCTAAGTCCCTGGAAAACGCCGCCACCGTGGTTGCCGCCACCGGGGGCTCGACCAATGCCGGGCTGCACCTTCCGGCCATCGCCAACGAGGCGGGGATCGACTTTTCGTTGTTCGACGTGTGCGAAATCTTCAAGCGCACGCCCTACATCGCCGACCTCAAGCCGGCCGGTAAGTACGTCGCTAAGGACCTTTACGAGGTGGGCGGCGTCGGCATCGTGCTCAAGACCCTGCTCGACAACGGCTACATCCACGGTGACTGCGTCACGGCGACCGGGCGCACCATCGCCCAGAACCTGAAAGGCGTGAAGTTCCCGGCGGGCCAGGACGTGGTGCGGCGCGCCGACGATCCCATCTCGCCGACCGGTGGCGTCGTCGGCCTCAAGGGCAACCTGGCGCCGGAAGGCGCCATCGTCAAGATCGCCCACATGGCCGATCCCGCCTTCGAGGGCCGGGCGCGGGTCTTTGATTGCGAGGAGGACGCCTTCGCCGCCGTCCTCGGGCGCAAGATCAAGAAGGGCGATTGCATCGTCATCCGTTATGAAGGCCCCAAGGGCGGCCCCGGCATGCGCGAGATGCTATCGACGACGGCGGCAATCTCGGGCATCGGCATGGACAACGTGGCGTTGATCACCGACGGGCGGTTCTCCGGCGGCACGCGCGGCTTGTGCGTCGGTCACATCGGCCCCGAGGCGGCGGTGGGCGGCCCCATCGGGCTCCTCAATAACGGGGACATCATCAAGATCGACGCCAACGCCGGTACCATCGATGTCAAGCTCACCAAGGCCGAACTCACCAGGCGCCACAAGGCCTGGAAGCCGCGCCGGAACGATTTCCAGTCGGGTGCGCTGTGGCGCTACGCCCAGACTGTAGGTAGCGCTCTCGACGGCGCCGTCTGCCACCCCGGCGCCAGGGCCGAGACCCACGTCTACGCGGATATCTAAGGACCCCGCGATCCTCGGCGTTTAAATGCATGAACCGGCAGCAAGGGAGGCGGCATGGTTGACACGGTCCGCGAAGGCGGGTGCCTGTGCGGCGCGGTGCACTACAAGGCCGTGGGCGAGCTCTTGTGGGTGGCACACTGCCACTGCTGTAGTTGCCGCAAGGCGAGGGGCGCCCCCATGCAGACCTGGATCGGGTTGAGGCGCGACGAATTCGCCTACACCCAGGGCGCGCCCGTCGTTTGCGAATTCTCGCCCGGCGTCAGGCGCGCTTTCTGCGCCGCCTGCGGCACGCCGCTCACCTACGAGGCGTGCGCATCGCCGACGAGGTCCACGTCACCGCCGGCACCCTGGACGATCCCGCAAGCGCGCCGCCGACGCTGTACGTTTGGTGGGAGGGGCGGTTGTTGCGGCTGCACGCCGACGACGGTCTGCCCAAATCCGCCAAGCAGGCACGCGGCGCCGATCCGGTGGCGTGAAGCGGGCTTTATTCGGCGGCCGCTGATTAGGCGCCGCCTTCCTCGATCAGCGCCACTACCTCGTCGGTGGTTCGCACGTCCCCGAAAAGCTCGCAAAAGGTCGCCAACGCCGCGTTGTGGGTATCGTCGCTGAGGGCGGCGTTGGCGTCCGATACCATCAGCACCTTGTAGTTGAGCATCATAGCGTCGAGCGCCGTCGTCAGGCTGCATACGTTGGTCAACGTGCCGGTGACCATGATCATGTCGATGCCGCGCTCCCGCAGGATGGCGTGCAGGTCGGACGATCCTTGTATGAACGCGCTGAAGCGGCGTTTCTCCACCTTGAGGTCGTCGACGTCGACATCGAGCCCGGGCCACAGCCGGTGGCCGTGGTGCCCGGCGCTCAGGCAATCCAGCTCTTCCAGCCCGCGTTCGCCGGCCTTGACAAAATCGTAGAAGACCGACCAGCCTTGCAGCTGATCGCGGTCCTGTGTCATTTGCAGCCACACGACGGTGGCGCCTTCGCTTCTCGCCGCGTCGGCGAGCCGGTTGACGTTGGCCACGATGTCGCGGGCCTGCGGCGTTTCGCAGGCCTGCCCCTCCTTGAGGAAAAAGTTCTGCATGTCGACGACGACGAGGGCGGCGCGCGCCGGCGCGATGCCGTCGAACAGGTGCCGCTTGCCGCGCACCCTGGTGACGCGCTCGATGACGTCGGCGGGAATGTGTGAATTGTGCATGGGTGCCTCTCACTCAAAGCGCCGTTGCCGTGGCGAATTCGCCAAAAGCATTCCGGAGAACTGTATCCGCTGCGGCCGGTGCCGAAAACACCCGTTTTTATCGGGGAGGATTTCGTGTCGGCGCATAGGGTCTTATCGTCCTGGATCGAAACGATTTGAAACGATCGCGCTCTTAGAGCTGTATAATAAACTCCAGCGCGTGCTGGGCAACGGCACGTGACCGGAATCAAGGACACGCCCAAGCGTGCCGTGAAATATTCAAGGATGATCGATGGCTGGAACGCGCGCGGGCGGTGAAGTGGTGCCGGGAAGCGGCCCTCAAGTGGTATCGCCAGGCGGTGGATGAGGGATTGGCTTTTGCCGGGAAAGCCCGGGACAGGGTTCCGGGGCGCGTAATTCGTGGAGGAAAGGTAGACGCATGAACTTCGGGTATATCTTCGACAAGTCGTTACGAATTTGGCCGGACAAGGAGGCTTTGATCTACGGTGAGCACCGCGTCACCTATGCCGCGCTCGAGGACCGCACGAACCAGGTCGCCAACGGCCTCAAGGCGCTCGGCGTCGGCAAAGGAGAC
>DASCNF010000050.1:0-11286 GCA_036011345.1 Rhodospirillales bacterium
AGGGCGGCCAAGCTCGATGAGATAGAGGCCGATGTCGCTGTAGGGGTTGCCATGGCCGGGATCGAGGGGTACGGCTTTCTTGCATTCGGCTATGGCCTCCTCGAGGGAGTCGAGCATGGAGAGCGACCATCCGAGGAAGGTGTGTCCCCGCGTCGTCGGATGGATCTAGATGGATTTTCGGAAGAACTCGATGGCGGTCTCGAATCGGCCCGACAAGTGATAAATATAGCCCACGCCCCAGTGGGCCAATGCCTGGTCGAAGGGCATTTGCTCGCCCGTGGACTTGCCGTCGGGCGGCGCTGTAGCGGTCAGCTACAACAAGCAGACAAACGCGAGGACGCATCCATTAAGCCATCGGAAAACCATTCTCACACCCGAACGGCCGCCGTTGTCACGATTCACCGCTGTGGGCTAGAGTGCGGTCGTTTCAAATTGATTCAATTTGAAACGTGAGTCGCCCTCTAATTCATATTTTAGGGTCTTATCGTCTGACGATAAGACCCTAGCGAGTCGAGGGCGCCTTGCATGATGTAGGCGGCGGCAGCCTTGTCGACGAGCTCGGCGCGGCGTCGGCGCGATAGGTCGGCCTCCTTGACGAGCACGCGCTCGACGGCGGCCGTCGACAGTCGCTCGTCCCAGAACGCCGCGTCGATGCCCAGGGCTTCCACCACGTTGGCGGCGAACCCGCGCACCGACTGGCAGCGCCTTCCCTCGCTGCCGTCCATCTGCACGGGCAGCCCGATGACCAGGCCGCCGACACCATGCTCGGCGACGATGGCGCCGAGCGCGGCCGAGTCCTTTGCGAAGCGGGTGCGGCGGATGGTCTCGAGCGGGCTGGCGATGAGCAACCCACCATCGGACAACGCCAGCCCGATGGTCTTGGCGCCGACGTCGAGGCCGAGGAGCCGGCTTCCCGGCGCCAGCCCCGCCTTCAACTCGGCGACGCTCTCAAGTACCGTTGCCACCGCTTGCTCGTTTCCGTCCCATTCGAACCACCGCTCCCTGGTATGCCCGCTGGCCCGCGTCGAGTCGAGGGGGGAGCCGGCAAGAAGATGCTGGTGCCCTTAGGGCACCTTGGCTATCATCTTGTAACCCATTGTTATTTCAGACGGCCATGGGCCGAAGAACATGGTTAATCCTGCCACCCGCTTGCATTGCGCGCTTTCCGTCGGGCTGGTGCTGTTGTTCCTGTCGGCGGCGGCCGCCTGGGCGCAGTCCGCTTCTTCCAAGGCCGGCGATATATTCAAGGGTTTCGAGCTAAAGCCGCTTTCCGGCCAATACTTGGCCATGAAGGACGCCAACGTGCGCGCCGCGCCGGAGACCAAGAGCAAGAAAATCGGCAGCGTCAGGAAGGGCTCTCGCGTCGAGGCGGTGGGCAAGGCGAAGGGGGCTTGGCTGGCGGTGCGCCGCGACGGTCGCGACCTGGGATTCGTGTACGAACTCATCCTCGTTCCCCTCATCGACGGGGCGCTGGAGGAGGACATCGAGGGGAAGGTGATGGCAGCTGGCGAAAGGTCCTGCCGCTACGTCATCCATTTCGAGGGAAAAAGCCCGGTGGCTAATGATTCCTTTGAAATTTCCGATTACACGATTACCTTCCGTTGCGAGAGTAAGGGCAAGAAATTCGAGTTTCCCGCCTACATGTTCATCACCGAGGCTCCCTATCAGCTTTCCAAGAAACAGGTTTTCCAGATCAGCATCGATCTCCGGGAAGTCGGCGACAGCTTCGAGAAGCCCTTCTCCACCACGATGATGTATCGGCGAAAGGACGGAAAAGTTATTTTTGACAGCGTCAACCAGGGCAAATTCAAGGCCAAGACCAAGAATTTGCAAGAAGACGCGGATGACGTCGAAGAGGCGCTGTCGGCGGCCGTCGGGATCGCCGTCCAGGTGTGGAACACCAAGGTGTGGCGCGCCGTGGGCGGTGGGTAGGCGGGACAGGGCGTGAACGGGACTTCCGCGGTATTGGTGACCGGCGGCGCCGGTTACATCGGCAGCCATGTGGCGTGGGCGCTCCACGACGCCGGGTGGCGTGCCGTCGTGCTCGACGACCTGTCGGCGGGACGGCGCGAACTGGCGCCGGCGGACGCCCCCTTCATCGAGGGCGACGCCGGCGATATCGAGTTGGTGGCGCGCCTAGCGCGCGACCACGGATGCGGCGCGGTGATGCATTTTGCGGGGTCCATCGTGGTGAGCGAGTCGGTGGCTAAGCCGGAGCTCTATTTCAGGAACAATACGGCGGTCACCGGGCGCCTCGTCGAGGCCTGCCTGGACGCCGGGATCGAACGCTTCATCTACTCGTCGACCGCCGCCGTCTACGGACAGCCCGAAAGTGTGCCCATTGGCGAGGATTGCCCGGTGCGGCCCATCAACCCTTACGGGCGCTCGAAGCTGATGAGCGAGTGGATGCTGACCGCCGCCGCCACCGCCCACCGCTTTGAGTGCGTCAGCCTCAGGTACTTCAACGTGGCCGGCGCCGACGCGGGTGGCCGCACGGGCCAAGTCTCACCTGCCGCCACCCATCTCATCAAGATCGCCTGCGAGGCGGCGCTGGGCCGGCGCGACGGCGTCGAGATCTACGGCGAGGACTATGACACCCCCGATGGCACTTGCATCCGCGATTATGTGCACGTCACCGACTTGGCCGACGCCCACCTGGCGGCCCTGAAGCATCTGGAGGGCGGGGGCGGCTCCCTGACCCTCAACTGCGGGTACGGGAAGGGCGCCTCGGTACGCCAGGTCTTGGCTGCCGTCGAGGCCGCCGCCGGGGCCCCCCTGAGCCTGACCGGCGCGCCCCGGCGCCCCGGCGATGCGGTCAGCCTTGTGGCCGACGCGGGGGCCATCCGTGACGCCCTCGGCTGGCGACCCTGCAACGACGACCTCGCCACCATCGTGAACTCGGCGCTCGAATGGGAGCGCCGCCTGCAAGGCGCGCAACCGGCGGCGGCCGAGGCGTAGCTGCCATGGCGCTCGACGCATCGACGGTCAAAAACATCGCGCACTTGGCCCGCATCAAGGTCGCCGAAGACCAGTTCGAGGCCCTGGCGGGCGAGCTCTCCAACATCCTGGGCTGGGTCGAGCAACTGGCCGAGGTCGATACCGAGGGTGTGGCGCCCATGACCAGCGTCGTCGAGTTGACCATGCCGAGCCGTGGCGACGAAGTGACCGACGGCGATTGCCGGGACCAGGTGCTGGCCAACGCCGCCGAGCCCGTCGACGGCTTCTTCGCCGTGCCCAAGGTCGTCGAATGACGGCGCGCCTTACCAGTCTCACCATCGCCGAGGCCGGCGCGCTCCTTGATGCCGGCGAGGTTTCGGCCGTCGAACTGGCGCAAGCCCACATCAAGGCGGCGGAACGGGTGCGCCGGCTCAACATCTTCATCACCGAGACCTTCGATCATGCCCTCGGTCAAGCGAAAGCATCCGACGCCCGCCGCGCCAGGGGCGAGGCGGCCGGGCCCATGGACGGTATCTCCATCGCCGTCAAGGACCTGTTCTGCACCGAAGGAATCCAGACCACCGCCGGCTCCCGCATCCTCGAGGGTTTCACGCCGACCTACGAGTCCACGGTGACCGCCAACCTGAAGCGCGCCGGCGCCGTCATGGTGGGCAAGACCAACCTCGATGAGTTCGCCATGGGGTCGTCCAACATGACCAGCTATTTCGGCCCGGCGAAGAACCCGTGGCGCGGCAAGGAGGCCAAGGACCTGGTGCCCGGCGGTTCGTCGGGGGGCTCGGCTGCCGCCGTCGCCGCCCGTGTGTGCGCCGGCGCCATCGGCACCGATACCGGCGGCTCCATCCGCCAGCCGGCGTCCTTCTGCGGCATCGTCGGCATGAAGCCGACCTACGGGCGCTGCTCGCGCTGGGGCATCGTCGCCTTCGCCTCATCGCTGGACCAGGCCGGGCCGCTGACGCGCACCGTCGAGGACGCCGCCCTCATGCTCGGCGCCATGGTCGGCCACGACCCCGGGGACTCGACCTCGGCGCTGGTCGAGGTGCCCGATTTTGCGGCCGCCCTCGGGCCCGGCGTCAAGGGCCTCAAGGTCGGCATCCCCGAGGAATACCGCACCGAAGGCCTGGCCGGCGGGATCGGCGAATTGTGGAAGGCCGGCGAAGAATGGCTCACCGAGGCCGGCGCCGAGGCCGTATCGATTTCCCTGCCCCACACCAAGTACGCGCTGCCCACCTATTACATCGTGGCGCCGGCCGAGGCGTCGTCCAACCTGGCGCGCTACGACGGCGTGCGCTACGGGCTCCGGGTGGGGGGCGCGAGCCTCGACGAGATGTATGCCGAGACCCGGGCCGAGGGCTTCGGGCGCGAGGTGTGCCGGCGCGTCCTCATCGGCACCTATGTGCTCAGTGCTGGCTACTACGACGCCTACTACCTGAAGGCCCAGCAGGTGCGCACCCTCATCGCTCGGGACTTCCAGAAGGCCTTCGAGACGGTCGACGTCATCCTTACGCCGACGGCGCCCTTCGAGGCCTTCGCCATCGGCGACAAGATGGACGACCCGATAGCGATGTACTTGAACGACGTCTTCGCTGTGCCGGCCAGCCTGGCCGGGCTACCCGCCATCTCGGTGCCGGCGGGGCTGGGGCCGGGCGGCCTGCCGCTGGGGCTGCAGCTCATCTCTCGGCCCTTCGACGAGGCGACCATGTTCCGCGCCGCTGCCGCCCTGGAGGCCGCCGCCGGCTTCACCGCGACCCCCGACTTCGACGCCGGAGCGGAAATTACCTCCTCATCCTGAGTAGGCCTGCGGGGCCATGGCCGAGCCTCGGCCGGAAGTGGCCACCAGGCGGTGCCGAAAATTTTCTGCGCGATATCGAGGCGCAAGCCTTCGGCCCCGGGTTGTCGATGCTCGATTCTAAAAAAGTGTTGGACGAAAACCCCTAAATTACTAATGGTTAAACCATAACGCGTAAAAGCGTGCGGGCTTGTATCAAGGGGGTTGTGCTCATGAGCAGATGCGGGACACTCAGGGGCGTTCTCATTGCTTTCGGATTGGCGTTGTTGGTGAGCGCCTTCGGCATGCGTGACGCCCACGCCGAGATTACCTTCCCCAGACAGATCCCAAAGACCTTGGACGCCCTAAGCGCGATTATCAACGCCGTTCCCGGGTTGAGCGCGGCGGGGATCTCGCATTTTAGGTCGGCCGGGAAATCCGCCAGCGCGAATCTGACCGTAAAGGGCGAGGCGGCCACCGTCGTCGCGCTCAAGCGCCCCGACGTTTCCAAGGTTTTGCTGACCATCGTGCCGAATAATTTTGAGCTCTTCAACTTCCTGCCGATCCCGAGGGGGACGTCCGTCGACGGCGTCACGTTCAGGGACATGGCGTTGGTTACCGTGCCACATGGCGCCGCCAGGAACGGCGTCCCCACCTCCGGCCTGCCCCAGGCCGTATCCAGGGCGCTGTCGCATTCGGGTCAGCATGTCGATTTCAAGGAAAGTCTCAACCTGTTCGGACAGGCGGATTTCACCTCGTCCGATGCGATCAAGAATGTTCTCACGGCGGTCGGACGCAACCAGTTCACCCTGCCGCTGGGCGACACCTTTTCCGTCGACGTCTTCAGGCACGGTTTGAGGACCGCCAGCAACACGCGCAAAGGGCAACTTCTGGTCGGCCTGGCTCTCAATCTGCCGCTGCCGAGACTGGCCATTCCCGGCATGCCCGACATCGTTTCGGTGAACAATGCGCACCAAGCCATCGTCGGCCGCGAGGTCAATTCCAATGTGGCGAACAGCAATTGTGGTGGTGGGACAAGGCATATTTGTGTCTTCAAATGGACAGGCAGTTTCCTCCCCGGAAAGGTGGAAAATAATCGGTGTAAGTTCCTTTACTAACGAGCAGTTTCATTATTCACCAAGCGTGTATCGGTTGATGACAGAAGGCGAAAATGTTTCCTGGCTCGCCATGAGGACGTAGAATGAAGACGACGCGGAAAAAGGCGCTGACATCATGACCTACCTCATCGACGGCGAAACCGGGCAGTGGGAGGTGGTCGTCGGGCTTGAGGTTCATGCCCAGATTGTCGCCGAGGCGAAGCTCTTTTCCGGCGCCGCCACGGCGTTCGGGGCGACGCCCAACGCCCAGGTGTCGCTGGTCGATGCCGCCATGCCGGGTATGCTGCCGGTGGTCAACCGCCATTGCATCGACCAGGCGGTGAAGACCGGGCTCGGGCTGCGTGCCAAGATCAACAAGCGCTCGGTGTTCGAGCGCAAGAACTACTTTTACGCTGACCTGCCCCAGGGCTACCAGATCAGCCAGTACATGCACCCCATCGTCGGAGAGGGGACGGTGACCCTCGACCTTGCCGACGGCGCCACCCGCCACATCGGCATCGAGCGCCTGCACATGGAGCAGGACGCCGGCAAGTCCCTGCACGACCAGGACCCGAGGCGCACCTTCGTCGATTTGAACCGCTCCGGCGTGGCGCTCATGGAGATCGTGTCGGCGCCCGACATCCGCGGCCCCGAGGAAGCCGGGGTTTTCCTGCGCAAACTGCGCACCATCCTGCGCTACCTCGGCACCTGCGACGGAAACATGGAGGAGGGCTCCATGCGCGTCGACGTCAACGTCTCGGTGCGCCCGCCTGGCGGCGAGCTGCGCACCCGCACCGAGACCAAGAACGTCAACTCCGTGCGCTTCATCATGCAGGTCATCGAGATCGAGGCCGAGCGCCAGGTTAGGGCCTACGAGGCGGGCGACGACGTGGTGCAGGAGACGCGGTTGTTCGACCCGGCGCTGGGCGAGACGCGGCCCATGCGCACCAAGGAATACGCCCACGACTACCGCTACTTCCCGGACCCCGACTTGCTGCCGCTGGAGCTTTCCGACGACGATATCGAACGCGTATCGGCGGCGCTTCCCGAGCTGCCCGACGACAAGAAGGCGCGCTTCATGGCCGACTACGGCCTTTCCGCCTACGACGCGGGCGTGCTGGTTGCCGAGCGCCAGACGGCGGACTACTTCGAGGCCGTTGCCCAGGGGGGAGAGGCCGGGGGCCGCGACGCCAAGCTCGCCGCCAACTGGGTCTCCGGCAACCTGTTCGCGGCCCTCAACAAGCTGGACCTGGGCATCGCCGACTCCCCGGTTTCGGCGGACAGCCTGGGCGGGCTCCTCGACCTTATGAATGATGGCACCATCTCGGGGCGCATCGCCAAGGAGGTGTTCGACGAGATGGTGGAAAGCGGTGCCGCGCCCGCTGCTATCGTCGCTGACAAGGGACTCGAGCAGATCACTGATGCGGGTGCCATCGAGGCCGCCGTCGACGCCGCCATCGCCGCCGGCCTCGATCAGGCGGAAAACGTGCGCGCCGGCAACGACAAGGCCATCGGCTGGTTCGTCGGCCAGGTGATGAAGGCGACGGACGGCAAGGCCAACCCGAAGATGGTCAATGAGTTGCTGAGGGAGAAGCTGAAGGGGTGAATCTTCTTTTCGCCCTCCATTGGAGGGCGAAGTGGCTCAGTTGATCGTGCGTAACCTGGATGACGAAATCGTACGCCGGCTAAAGCTGCGCGCGGCGCGACATGGGCGTTCGGCCGAGGCCGAGCACCGGGACCTTCTGCGCCAGGCGCTGATCGGCGCCAAGCCGGCCAAGTCCCTGAAGGAATTGTTGCTCGAGATGCCGGATGTCAGCAACGACGTGGATTTTTAACGGGTGCGGGATTTGGGTCGAGAGGTCGACCTGTGAGCTGGCTGATCAACACCAACGTGGTATCGGAAATGCGCAAGGGCTCGCGTGCCGACCCAGCCATCGCTGCATGGTTCGCGGACATGGGAGACGACGACGTTTACACAAGCGTACTGGTGATCGGGGAAATCCGCAGAGGGATCGCGTCGATCCGTCGGCGCGACCACGAGGCGGCCCAGGCCCTGGAGCGATGGCTTGCCCGCGTCATCGAAGATCAAGGCGGGCGCGTCCTGCCCATTGACCTGGCGATAGCCGAGGCGTGGGGCCGCCTCAACGTCCCCGATCCACTGTCCGTCGTCGATGGCCTGCTTGCCGTCACCGCCAAGGTCCACGGCCTGACCCTGGTCACCCGTAACGTTGGCGACGTCGAACGCTCGGGCGTGCCTTGCCTCAACCCGTTCGCCGCCGCCGGGTGAGTGAGAAAGCCTCAAATGACGTAGCCCCCGCCGCCCCGACTACTCGGCGTCGGCGGTGAGGCTGAGGAACTTGATTTTATCGGGGGTCTTGGGAGGGCTGCCGCTTTGCAAGCCGTCGAGGTGCTCGATGCCGTAGATCACGTTGCCCCAGCCCATGTACTTGCCGTCCTTCATGCACTTGTTCAAGGGGTTTTCTGTAGACGTTGTTGACTACCAGCACGGCGGTGCCGATCTTGGTGGCGGCGGGGGCGGGCTCGGCGAGGCAGGCCAGCAGCACCAGTCCGGTGATGAATTTGGCGGGGTGAGCCGCCGCCATGCGGCGGAGAACTTGATCCATCATGGACCGAGAGTTCCCTGTTCGCGAGTCGTCGAACCGTAGACGAGCAATAATCATGCCGCGCCTCCGGTAATTCAACCCATTGAATCCCCACGGGCAAATAGCGCCCCGTGGCGGCGGCGCGTTCACGGCCAGCGGCGCTAGGAAAATTTAGCCTAGTGCCGGGCATTCGCCGGTGGATGGTTCCCGGTCGTGATCGGTGCTAGAATCGGGCCGCTTGGAACAACGGAGAAGCGGTACTGTGAGACGCATCCTCGCCGCCGCCGCCCTGCTCGGCTTGGCAGGAGCGGTTGCATTTTTCGTCATCTTCCAGTTCGCCGAGTCGGAGCGCCGGCGCGATCTCCATGACTGGCAGGTGCGCACGGGCATCGTCGCCGACAGCCGGTTCGCGGCCCTCGACGCCTGGCTCTCGCGGCAGTTCGAGCACGTCAACGGCCTAGCCCAGAACGCGGTGCTCAAGGTCTACGTGATGGCCCTCGAGGAAGGGGCTCTGGCGGGAGACGATGATCAAGAACGGATACAGGAACGGCAGATCGAGGCGGCCTACCTGCGCAACCTTCTGACGGTCACCGCCGAGAATACCGGGTTCGCGCCACGCCTCCTGAAGGCCGAGATCGAGGCCAATGTGGACCGCGCCGGTGTCGCCGGCATGGCGCTGCTCGATATGGAGGGCAAGGCCCTGGTGTCGACACCCGACATGCCACCCAGGCAAGGCCGGCTGGCCGAGTTCGTGCGCCGGCTGCCGCTTGGCGAGCGCGGGCTCCTGGATATCCACCAGGGATCGTCGGGGTCGCCGACTATGGCCTTCGCGGTACCGCTTTTCGCCCTGCACGGAGAAAGCGTCGGCGCCGATCAGGTGGGTTACGTGCTCGGGGTCAAGGAGGTGGGCGTCGGGCTCTATCCGCTTCTCCGGCAGCCCGGGAACCCGAGCAAGACGGCGGAAGCGGTCCTGGTGCGGCGCAAGGGCGCGGTGATCGAGTATTTGTCGCCGCTGCGCGACCGCACGACGCCCCTGGCGCGCCGGTTGGCGGCGGATACCCCGGACCTAGCCGCGGCGTTCGCCCTCGAGCACCCCGGCGGTTTCGCGATCAAGCAGGACTATGCCAACAACGAGGTCCTGGTAACCAGCCGCGCCTTCGGCACCGTTCCCTGGACGATGCTCTACAAGATCGACCGCTCGGAAGCGCTGGCCAACAGCGACAGTCGGCTCAGGCGTTTGACCACAACTCTTTCGCTGGTGGTCGGCGCGGTGGGGCTGGCGCTGATCGCGGCGTGGCGTTACGCGACGTCGCGCCGCGCCGAACAACTGGCCGCCGAATACCGGGAGATCGCCGAGGCGCTGGACAAGCGGGAGCGATTCCTGCAGGTGCTTACCGACAAGCAGCCGAGCCCGATCTTTACCATCTCGGTAGACGGCGTTTACGGGTTCGCCAACGCCGCGCTGGCGCGCATCGCCGGCATCCCGGTCGAGGACATCATCGGCAAGACAATAGAAAGCGTGCTCGGCCCGCATTACGCCAAGCGCTACGAACCCGTCATCAAGCGCGTCGTCGAAAACCGTCAGGCGGAGACCGAGCTCTACCGGGTGGCGCGCGGCGACGAAGATCGCGTCTTTCAGGCGCAGCACATCCCGATTCGCAACATCGAGGATACCGAGGACATCGTCCTCGTGGTTGAGGAGGACATCACCGCCGCGGTGATGGAGCGCGAACGCCGCGAGCGCATCCTGCACCAGATCGTGAAGACGATGGTTACCTTTGCCGACTCTCGCGACCCCGACGCTTCGGGCCATTCCGACCGCGTGGCGGCGGTGGCCCGGTGGACCGCCGAGGAGATGAAACTCGACGAGAAGACCGTGGACGCGGTGGAAATCGCTGGCCGGCTGATGAACCTCGGCAAGCTGTACGTGCCGCGGGCCATCCTCACAAAGTGCGACAGCCTGACCGCCAAGGAAACCGCGATCGCGCTCGGGGGACTGGATCGGACGGCCAATCTGCTGAAGGACATCGAGTTCGAGGGCCCGGTGATCGACATGATTCGCCAATGCCGCGAACACTGGGACGGCAGCGGCCGGCCAGCCGGGTTAGCCGGCGAAGAGATCAACCTCGGCGCGCGCATCCTCATCGTCGCCAACGCGTTCGTCGCCATGACCAGTCCCCGCGCTTACCGCGACGACATCAAATTCGATCTGGCCCTGGCCGGCGTCATGGAGAGGGCCGGAAATACCTTCGACCGCCGCGTCGTGGCGGCGTTGGTCCACCAACTCGAGAACACCGGAGGGCACGAACTCTGGGACCGTATGACCGCGGAAGAGGCCGACGATGATTAACACCCCCGGCCGGCGCATGGGAGCTCTGCCACGCCTCCTGGCGGTGGCCGTTATGGCGGCGCTGGCGCTGGCCGCCGCCGGCGCTCCGGCTGACGCGGCGCGCACCAAGCAGACCAAGTACCCGCCGATCTTCGGCAGCAAGGAGACCCAGTATTACGCCATCCGCAAGTTCAAGAAGTGGACCGGCGCGCTGGATCGCTTCCTGCGGGGTAAGGCGAGATTGAAGCTGCCCTGCGACCCCAAGCCCTACGCCAATTGCGGCGTGCAATTCTGGCGGAAATTGATCAAGGAGATCGAAGGCGAGGACCGTCTCGAGCAAATCATTGTGGTCAACGACTACATGAACAAGGCCCGTTACGTCCGCGATCCGCCCAACTGGAACGTCAAGGATTATTGGGAGACCCCCTTCGAATTCTTCGACAAGCAGGGCGATTGCGAGGACTACGCGATCATCAAGTACCTGACTCTCAAAGCGCTCGGCTTCAAACAGCGTGATATGCGCATCGTCGTGGT
>DASCNF010000051.1:0-6670 GCA_036011345.1 Rhodospirillales bacterium
GACAACGTGGCGCTGTCCATCTTCTCACGCGAGAACAAGACCCTGAAGCTCATGTCATTGGCGGACCATGACCATGAGGTAAACCAGGAAACCGAGGAGGTGCTCGCGCAGTTTGGCCTCGGCGACAAAGGACACATCCTGGCCAAGGAAATGGCCCAGGGCGAGCGCAAGCTGCTCGATGTGGCGGTGGCCTACGCGTTGCGCCCCAAGTTTCTTTTCCTTGACGAGCCCACCAGCGGCGTCGGCACCCGCGACAAGGCCCAGATCATGGACACCATTTCCTCGGTGGTGCGGGCCGGGCACATCACGGCGGCCATTGTCGAGCACGACATGGACGTGGTGTTCAAGTACTCCGACCGCATCGTGGTGATGAGCGACGGGAAAATCCTGGCCGACGGATCGCCGGACGAAATCAGAGCCAACAAGGAAGTGGAAACCATCTTCCTTGGTACCGGGTGAGGTGACGCCGACATGCTCGAGCTAAAGGAAATCAACACCTTCCGTGGTCCCGCCCACATCCTCCAAAACGTCTCGTTGGAGGTGAAGGAAGGTGAAGTCGTGGCCCTGGTCGGACGCAACGGCGCCGGCAAATCCACCACCATGGAAAGCATCATGGGGCTTCTTCCCTTGAAGAGCGGCCACATCGCCTTCCACGGCGAGGACATCACCAACGTCCCCGCCCATCTCACCGCCAAGCACGGCATCGGGTACGCGCCCGAGGACTGCGGTGTCTTTCCCGAGCTTTCGGTGGGTGAGAACCTGCAGATCAGCCAGTGGCTGTCCGATCCCCATCGCGCCGAGGCGTTTGCCGGCGACGGCACCATCGAGGAGCGGGTGTTCTCGGTGTTCCCCGAGGTGCGCGAGCTCACCGGGCGCGAGGGCATCAACCTGAGCGGCGGCCAGAGGAAGATGGTGGCGATTTGCCGGGCCATGTTTCTGGCCCCGTCGCTGCTGCTCCTCGACGAAGCGTTTGAGGGGTTGGCGCCGGTCGTGGTCAACAGGTTCAGGGACGCCATGATAAAGATCAGGGAGATGGGGATCGCCCTCCTCATGGCGGAATCCAATTTGGCGCACGCCTCGTTGATCGCTGACCGGCTGTACGCGATCGATCGCGGCGAGATCATTTTCCACGGCAACCCTGACGAGGCCGTCAATAACGAAGACGTCATGAGGACCCTGCGCGGCTGAGGGCTCGGCGCGTCGTCAATTCCGGTTTTCCTCATCGCGCGCGGGAGTGGGAGGCGCGATGGGGAGCCGCTTGATCAATCAAAAGCCACGCTTTCCCGTGGTCGGTACTTCGTGGCTGTTCGACGGCTGGACGGCGTCCACGCCCATGCTGGTCCTCGTCGGTGCCGGTGCCGTGGCCCTTTTCGTCATGCCGAGCGTCCTGGCGCCGTACCCCCTGATCGTCCTTTGCTACGCCCTGGTCTATGCCATCGCGTGTTTGTCCCTGAACATCCTCTTGGGGACCACCGGCCTGCTTTCGCTGGGGCATGCCGCCTACTTCGGCGCCGGCGCCTATACCGGGGCCTTCCTCTACAGGCTGGCGGGCATGGGATCGCTGGAGGTCCACCTACTCTCCGGCATGGTTTGCGCGACCGCCCTCGCCGCCGTCCTCGGTTTCTTCTGTCTGCAGGTATCGAGATTGCACTTCGCCATCCTGACCCTGGCCTTCACACAAATCATCTACTCCGCCTTTATCGGCGGCAGCTTCTTCCGATTGTTCGGCGCGAAGGGGTGGTCCCTCTACATGCTGGGGGGCGGTTCCATGTACATCCCGCGGCTGACCATGCTCGGCGGCGAGTACGCGCCTGACGTATTCATTGCCGCCTTCTACAACTACATCGCGGGCGCGTTCCTGGTGACGTTCCTCGTGTTGTGGCGCATCGACTGTTCGCCGTTCGGGAAATCCTTGAAGGCGATCAGGGACAATGAGTTAAGGGCCGAGAACATTGGCATCCCCGTGCGCCGCTACCGATGGGTCGCCTTTGTCATCTCGGGCCTTTTCATGGGCCTCGCGGGCGCCCTCTACGGGCAACTGAACCGGCAGATCACGCCGGAACAGCTGGGCTGGATGTTTTCCGCGATCCTGATACTGGCCACCGTGTTAGGTGGCGTGCGGCAATTCGTGGGGCCCATGGTCGGCGCCTTCGCCTACGTGGCGCTCGATGAATTCGCGTTGCACTGGGTGGGGACGCGCAATATGGTGATGGGGATATTGCTCATCGCCGTGGTTTGTATTTTCCCCATGGGGATCGCGGGAACAACCGTCGCCGTCGCCCACCACGTGAAAAGACTGGCAAAGAAAAGATTTCAAACAGGACATAAATCGCCGCTTCAATGAGATGGACATGGCGTGACGCGGAATATTGCTGGGCTCTCTCCATGAGAAAATTCAGCGCGCTCCTTTTCCCGGCTGCCTTTCTGGTGATGGCCACCGCCGCCGAAGGCGGTCACGAACTTCCTGTCTATCCTTCCTATTACCCGCAGGAAATCCGCGTCGAGCCGGTCGAACCCGGGAACGCGGCACGCCTTCTCGCGGCGGGCAAGTTGCATGCCTACGTGGGGGCCGCGCCCGCCTTTGACGGCGACAGGCCGGAGTTCGTGCACGACATCGGGTCCCTGCATTCCCTCGTCGTCCTCTCGGTCAACCCGGCATCCCGGCTGGCCAGGGACGAAGATCCCGCCTGCGCTGTCGTCGAGACGATGACCCGCTCCCTGGCCGCCGGGGCGGAGGGATTCGTCTTCCATCCCTATCCGGTGGGTCCGCTCCACGGGGATTTTCTGCATCACGCCGACCTCGCCGATGCCGCGAAGCGGCGCTATGTAGAGGCTTCCGCCGATAGCCAAGGCGCCTCCATCTCCAATATTCGGGTTAAGGCCGAGGGTAACGTCGCCAAGAGGTTGGCCGCGTCCCGAGAGCAGGGGACGGCGGCGCGATGGGACCTAACACTGGCGGAGGCCCGGGTGGCGGACTTTGTCGCCTCCCCGGTGTTCAATCTCAACGGATGGCGGCCGGTCCCGTGGGGGAAGATGGGGTGGTATCAGGCGTACAAGGTGCTCGCCGGCGGCTTGGCCGACGGGCCGCCGAGAAAGAGTGCCGACAGGATGGCGGCGCGCCTGCAAAAGGGCGATTACCGGACGACGGTGGAGAAGCTCAACCTAGAACGCGATCTCGTGTCGCTGCTGGCCAGCGGATGCCGCAAGGCGGTCGTCGGCTACACGGTGAAACGGGAATATTTCTCGGCGGAATTCACGTCGGGAATCGAAAACATCGCCTTCGATTCCCATGGCGGCCTCAACTCGGCCGTCTTCGTCCGCACCGTGAAGCTGAAGGACCTGCCCTGGAACGGCTGGCTCAGGCTCGGCATCGCCACCAGGCCGGACGCCGCGTGGAACCCGGTCGCCGGCTTCACCGACGGGGCGGGACGCTTGATTTGGCACACGGTTGGCGATCCCGCCTTTTTCCCCGAACCCTACAACCAGAGCTGGAGCGTCAATCGCATCGGCGGCGTGCAATTCGCGGTCGACGAGTGAAGGAGGCATGGCCCTGAGCATTATAGCGAACACCCTGCGAGCCATTGGGCGCGGCGCGCTGCTTCTCGCCATGACCGGCATCGGAGGCTTCATCGTGCTGGCGGCGGACCCTACCGTGCGGACGTTCGAGGTCAACGTCGGGCAAGGCCAAGTGTTCGCCGAAATGCGGACCCTCAAGGTGAAGCAGGGAGATTCGGTCCGCATACGGTTCACTTCCGACGAGGCGGTGTCCCTGCATCTTCATGGCTACGACATCGAGAAGGAAGTGGCGCCCGGCGCCGTCGCCGAGTTTTCGTTTGAGGCCTACGCGACCGGACGCTTTCCCATCAACGCCCACGACAGCCAGCCATCCGGAAAACACGGCGAGCGCGCCATCCTGCGGCTAGAGGTTTACCCGCGCTAAGGAGGCTGCCCTGCGTTCCTCGGGAAACACCTTGTGGGCACTCCCGCCGATGGCTCTAGCCGCCATCGCCGCCAGCGCCCGGCAGGCCGACGCCCATGCCTTCGGGCAGCGCTACGACCTGCCGGTGCCCTTCGAACTCTACCTGATTGGGGCGGCGGCGGCCGTTGCCGTCTCCTTCGTCGTCATCGGAATTTTCATGCGCGGCACACGATGGTCCCGCGCCTATCCGCGCCTCGATCTTCTTCGTTTCGGGGTGGGCCGGCTGCTTGCCCATCGCACCGTTGTATTCGTCCTGCAACTCGTTTCCGTGATCTTGTTGGCGCTCGTGGTGCTCACCGGGTCGGTCGGAAATCAGACCGCGCAGCAAAATCTGGCACCGTTGCTGGTATGGATTATCTGGTGGGTAGGGCTGGCCTACGTCTCGGCCTTCGTCGGCAACCTGTGGGCCCTCCTCAATCCGTGGAGCACCCTCTTCGATTGGGCCGACGCCCTTTGCCGCCGCGTCCGATCCGGCCGCGAGCTGTCACTGCGCCTGCCTTACCCGAAAGCCCTCGGGGTGTGGCCGGCGCTAGGGTTCTTGGTGGTGTTCTCCTGGCTTGAGCTGATCTATCCGGAACCGGCTGTGCCGGCCAGCGTCGCCGTAATGACCGTCTCCTATTCGGCAGTTACGTGGGTTGGAATGATCCTGTTCGGTCGCCAACGGTGGCTCAGGCACGGTGAGGCCTTTTCCTTGCTCTTCGGGATAGTGGCCCGCTTTTCCCCCACCGAAGTCAGGGTCTCAGATCCCGAGGCTTGCGACGCCTGCTTTCTCGACTGGACGGACCGCGAAGGCGCGTGTATCGACGGTTACGGATGCTTCCGCCAGGCACCGGCGGCGAAGCGCGAATGGGCGTTGCGTCCCTTCGCGGTGGGTCTCCTCGGCGACGAGCCGGTGTCGGGCTCGATGATGGCCTTCGTGCTTTTCATGCTGTCGATGGTTCTTTTCGACGGCGCCCTGGCGACCCCGCAATGGGTGGAATTCGAGGAATTCCTGGTGGCGCTCGGCGGCAGTCCCGGCGAAGGTCCCGTCCTGATTGTCCGCACGCTTGGACTGTTGGGTTTCTGGGGCCTGTTTCTTGGTGCCTATCTGGTTGCCTGCGCGCTGATGAGCGCGTTCACCGCCGCCCGACGCCCCGTGCTGGAGTTGGCGTGCACCTTCACCTTCTCGCTCGTTCCCATCGCCATCGCCTATCATCTGGCGCACTACCTCACCTTCATCGTGATCCAGGGGCAGTACATCATTCCGCTGGCCTCGGATCCTTTCGGCTTCGGTTGGGATATCCTGGGAACGGCGGACTATCGGGTCGACATCACCGTCGTCGGAGCCCGCTTCGCCTGGTACGTTGCCGTGGTCTCCATCGTCGTCGGCCATATCGTCGCCGTCTATCTGGCCCACGTGCTCGCGCTCAATTCCTTTGGGGAGCGTGGCCTTGCCCTCAAGAGCCAGTATCCGATAACGGTGCTGATGGTCCTCTACACCGTGACCAGCCTCACCATCCTTGCCGAACCCATCGTCGAAAGCCGTGCGCCAATCCAACGGGCGGCGCAGGAGGCGGCACCGGGAGCCGTCGGCGTTCCCGCGGATGCCGTACGCCCGGAGCCCGGAAGCGGTCTTCCGCGCGCCGTCGGCGGCGGAAAAAGCGTCCGGGTCAGGCTAACCTACAAGTCCTTGAGTTCAGACTTTCACGACGACACCCACACGACCTTCGCGGATATCCTCTATCCCTATTCCTTTGCCTTCCGCTGGGGCGTGCGCTCCGCCGATGACGCCGCCGCCTACGATCCCTACGTGGACAAGTCGACGGCGCTGATGCGCCAGCGGCTGGTTGGCCTGAAGACTGCCGGCATCGACAAGACGTCCAAGTCTTTCAGGATGGGCGAGCTGAGCTTCCTCCGGGAGATGCCGATCACCGATGTGTACATCGACGCATCCCGGGAGAACCTCGCCGACGCCGCCGTCATCGCGCCGCCGTGGAGCGCGCTTCCGTGGCACGTGGTCGCCCTCATGGAAGAGGCGGTAACGCGGGGCTGGGCGGCGTTCTCGGAAGAGGAAGCGAGGCGCCGGGGCGTCGAATGGCTCGACATCGTGCGTTCCGAGCCAACAAAAAAGAAGCTGGCCGGCTTGGTCGCGGAATTCGAGAAGGAAGGGTTCGTGCCCGACGCGCTGAAAGGGTCGGTGAGTGAGGAAGAGGCACGGAAAAGATGGGCGGCGCTCGGGAAGTTCCACGGCGAGCGGGGCCACTTTCTGGTCACCAACGGCCCCTACATCATCAGGGAATGGTCTAACGAAGCGACAGTCTTCGATGTATTCAGGAATTTCAGCTACCCGCTGGGTGTCGGCTCCTACGACTCCTACGCGGTGCCGCGCCATGCCTACGTGGCTAAGGTCGAGCCCGACGCAGACGGGCTGCGCCTCTTTGTCGAGTTCGAGCGTGTGCAAAGGGCCATGCGCTCTTACAGGCTTCTGCGCGAGCCCCTCCGCTCGAGAAAGCCGCAGGGGCTCGGCATGCGGATTCCGCAGTGCCATTTCGTCGTCGTCTCGGCGGATGGCACGGTGGTCCTTACCGGCGAGGGGCGACTGCAAGATGACGGCACGTTCACCCTTGGCCTCAAGGGAAAACTCGATCCCGGAGCCTACACCGTCCTTGCTACACTGGTCATCAGCGGCAACACCATGAACCCCGAGATCAG
>DASCNF010000052.1:0-13424 GCA_036011345.1 Rhodospirillales bacterium
CCCCCATCAGCCACGGCGAGAACAAGCACCCCCAGGCCGCCTTGGCCCAACCGGTATCGGCCAGCGTCCAGTGCACATCGCCCTCGCCCACGTCCAGCCAGTAGCGCCCGGTGAGAGTGTGGCCGAGGGCGTAAGAGAAGTCGCGCGGCACCATCTTGGGCATCGACGTAGTGCCCGACGTAAAATAGACTAGCATCAGGTCGTCGGCACGCGTCGGCGCCACGTCGGCACGGTTAAGCTTGTCGGAGACCGCCTCGCACGCCGCCTCCATGCTTACCCAGTCCTCGCCCTCCCCCTGGCCCTCGCCGCCGGTGACGATGAAGATTTCCAGGGTCGGGCAGCGGGCGCGGATGTCCTCGATCTTGGCGACGCCGTCGGCGGCAACGATGGCGATGCGGGCACCGGCCTTGTTGATGCGGTACTCGATGTCCTTGGGCATCAGCATGTTGGTGCCGGGCATGGTCACCACGCCGAGCTTCATGCAGGCGATCATCACCTGGTACCAGGCGGAGACGCGTGGGATCATGACGAAGGCGAAGTCGCCCTTCCCGGCGCCCAGTCCGAGGAGCACGTTGGCCAAGCGGTTGGCCGACGCGTCAAGCTCGGAGAAGGCGTAGTGGACGACGTTTTTGCCGGCCCGGTCGACGGCGATGAAGGCGGTCTTGTCGGCGTCGCGCGCCCGCCTCTCGATGACGTCGAAGGCGAAGTTGTAGTCGGCCGGCGTCTCCAGGCGGAACGCCGCCCGTGCCGATTCGTAGTTCTTGTACGCCGCGCCTTCGGCCATCGGTTAGTTGACCCGCTCAATGGCCACCGCCACCGCCTCGCCGCCGCCGATGCACAAGGACGCTACGCCCTTCTTGAGGTCGTATTTGTTGAGGGCGCCCATCAGCGTGACAATGATGCGCGCTCCCGAAGCGCCGACCGGATGGCCCAGCGCGCAGGCGCCGCCATGGACGTTGACCTTGTCGTGGGGGATGTCGAGGTCGCGCATGGCGGCCATGGTGACCACGGCGAAGGCCTCGTTGACCTCATAAAGCTCGACGTCGCCCGATTCCCAGCCGACGCTCTCGAGCACTTTGTTGATAGCGCCGATGGGGGCGGTGGTGAACCAGGCCGGTTCCTGAGCGTGGGTGGCGTGGCCGTGCAGAGTGGCGCGCGGCGTGAGCCCCCGCTTCTCGGCCTCGGAACGGCGCATGAGGACGAGGGCGGCGGCGCCGTCCGAGATCGAGCTCGAGTTGGCCGGCGTCACAGTGCCGTCCTTGCGGAAGGCCGGCTTGAGCTGGGGGATTTTCTCGAAATTGGCGTTGAGCGGCTGCTCGTCGCGCTCAACCGTCTTTTCGCCCTTGCGGGTCTTGATGGTGACGGGCTCGACCTCGACGTCGAAGGAGCCGTCCTCAATGGCCGTCTTGGCGCGCTTCAGCGAGGTGATGGCGAACTCGTCCTGCTGCTCTCGGGTGAACTGGTAGGCCTGGGCGGTGTCCTCGGCATAGGTCCCCATGAGCCGGCCTTCGTCGTAGGCGTCCTCGAGACCGTCCAGGAACATGTGGTCGGCAGCCCGGCCGTGGCCCATGCGCATGCCGTCGCGCGCCTTCTCCAGAAGATACGGCGCGTTGGTCATGCTCTCCATGCCGCCGGCCACCATGATGTCGTGGGTGCCGACGATGATGTTGTCGTGGGCCAGCATGGCCGCCTTCATGCCCGATCCGCACATCTTGGAAATGGTCGTGCAGCCAGCGTCCCAGGGGATGCCGGCGTTGTGGGCGGCCTGGCGCGCCGGGGCCTGACGAACGCCAGCGAACAAGCACAGCCCCATGATGACGTCGTCGACGTCCTCTGGGCTGACGCCGGCGCCCTCCAGCGCCGCCTTGATGGCGACGCCACCAAGCTCGGGCGCCGTGGCGTCGGAAAGCGCACCCTGAAACCCGCCCATGGGCGTGCGGGCGGCGCCGACGATAACGATGGGATCAGTTTGCATGATAGGGGTCTCCTCGGTTTGATTCTTTATCTACTGGGGTTCAGTTCGATGGTTCCGGTCGGCGCCTGGGGCGTCCCACCAGCTCGCCGCCGCAGTTGGGGCAAAGGTGATTCATACCCTCTGAACACGGCGCACAGAAGCTACATTCGTAGGAGCAGATGCGGGCGTCCGCCTCCCAGGGGAGTACGGTCCCACATTTTTCGCAGTTCTCGCGCATCTCAAGGGCCATGGCGCCTCTTATTTCTTCAATACGCCGTGCCGTCCTTGCGCACGAACTTGCGCACGCCGCCGAACTGGCGCGCCAGCATGTCGATGTCGGTGATCAATACGACCTCGCCTTCGAGGATGTAAACGAACTCGTCCTGGGCGCTGTGACAATGGCGTTGCGATGACCACACGCCGGGGGCCATGCGCACCAGATTGACGCCGAAGTTCTTGAGGCCGGCGGCATCGCCCAGCGCCCGCTTCTGGCGCTCCGCGCACTCGGCCGCGAAGGTCTCGGGATAGGTGGAGCCCGTCCATACGTCGACCGTTTCGAGGTCGAGGGCGGGGAGCCTGGAGGAAGAAATATCGTCGGCCATCACGCCGTCTCCTCGAAGAGCTCGCGGCCGATCAGCCAGCGGCGGATTTCCGAGGTGCCGGCGCCGATCTCGTAGAGCTTGGCGTCGCGCAACAACCGCCCGGTGGGGGATTCGTTGATGTAGCCCATGCCGCCCAGGCACTGGATGGCCTCGAGCGCCATCCACGTCGCCTTCTCCGAGGCGTAGAGGATGGCCCCGGCGGCGTCTTTGCGCGTCGTCTCGCCGCGGTCGCAGGCACGCGCCGTCACATAGACATAAGCCTTGCAAGCGTTCATGGTGGTGTACATGTCGGCGAGCTTGCCCTGCATGAGCTGGAAGGAACCGATGGGCTGGCCGAACTGCTGGCGCTCGTGCACGTAGGGCACGACGTTGTCCATGCACGCCTGCATGATACCGAGCGGCCCCCCGGCCAGCACCAAGCGTTCGTAATCGAGGCCGCTCATAAGCACGTTGACGCCCCTGCCCTCCCGGTCGAGCACGTTTTCCGCCGGCACTTCGCAGTCCTCGAACACCAGCTCGCAGGTGTTGGAGCCCCGCATGCCCAGCTTGTCGAGCTTCTGCGCCACCGAAAAACCCTTGAATCCCTTCTCGATGAGAAAGGCGGTGATGCCGCGCGGCCCGGCATCCGGATCAGTCTTGGCGTAGACCACCAGGGTATCGGCGTCGGGGCCGTTGGTGATCCACATCTTGGTACCGTTGAGCACGTAGCGATCGCCCTTGCGCTCGGCGCGCAGTCCCATGGCGACCACGTCGGAACCGGCACCCGGCTCGCTCATGGCCAGGGCGCCGACGTGTTCGCCGGAAATGAGCCTGGGCAGGTAGCGCCTCTTCTGGTCCTCGTCGCCGTTGCGGCTTATCTGGTTGACGCAAAGGTTGGAGTGCGCCCCGTAGCTCAAGCCGACGGAAGCCGAGGCACGGCTGATCTCCTCCATGGCCACCACGTGCTCCACGTACCCCATGCCGGCGCCGCCGTATTCCTCATCGACGGTGATGCCGAGGAAGCCCAGGTCCCCCATCTTGGACCACAGATCGGCGGGAAACTCGTTGTCGCGGTCGATGGCCTCGGCGCGCGGCGCGATCTCGTCGGAGGAGAAGCTGCGCACGCTGTCGCGCAACAGGCCGGCGGTCTCACCGAGATCGAAATTAAGCGATGGAAGCTGGTTGGAAATCATCATCGTGGTCCGCCCTGCGAGCGTTCCGGCCCGTGCCGCAATTGCGCCGGAAACGAACAGCAATTGCAACGGCGATTATCACACCCCCCGGCGCCGGGTGTCATGGTCTATTTCGGCCACGACCAGAGGCTGCGCCGCGCCTACAGCGCGCCCGGGACTGCCCTTCACAGGCGCGCCGCGAATAGCCAGAACAACACCACCAGGGCGGCGCACACCACTCCGGCAAGGAGCAGCGGCCGCCGTTCCACGTACTCCGGGCCGAGAACGAGGCCCACCGGAAATGCAATCGCCTTGGCCAGCCAGACTAGGACGATTCCGGCGGCCAACACCCCGGACGGCACCATGGGAAGATGCATGACCCAAAAGTCGGCGCCCAATAGCAGGCTGTCGGTGCCCGGCACCCGTCCCAGCAGGACGGCGAAGGCCTCTTCGGCGGTCAGCTCCTGCGCGCTCGACAGCCGCGCGCCGAAAAGCAGCGCCCACGAGAGAACGCCGCCCGCCGCCACGCTGGCCACACAGCCCGCCGCCAACGCCAACGGCCGGGTGGTGCCCAGAGCCCAACCCATGATCAACAGCGTTGCCGCCAGCCCGGCGGAGGTGAACGCCATGCTGCTGAGCAAGTATTGCCAGGTCGGAGACAGCGACGACGACGCATCGATGGTGGCGCCGACGAACAGGGCAACGAAGGTAAGGACGAAGGCGGCGGGGAGCGCGGCCAAGAACCCGTGCACCGCGGCCACCCCGGCCCGCCACGGTACCCCGTCAAGCCGCCCGAACACAAAGCCGTCCAGGGCAAACTTCGCCCCGTAGGCAACCAGATAACAAAGGGGTGCGATAAGGATGCTCTCGGGCACGGCGTGGGGGAAGACGTCGATGCGGGCGACGGTGGCGAAGGAGCGAAATACGTACAGGGGTATGACGAGGAACACCGAGGCCCCGAGGTATAGCACGGCGGCACCGTTGACCACCGCCATGCGGCGGCTTTCTCCGGTGAAGTTTAAAACCACCAGGACGACGAACAGCGAAAGGTAATACTTGGCCAGAAAAGGCGAGCCCCCGATCGCCAAGTTGAGGAGCGCCGCCACCGGAATGAGGACGAAGACGAGGCCGACGAAAAGCATGTTGAGGACGGTCCCCTTGTCGGCATCCTCGAAATAATCCCGGATGATGCCCTTCAGGGCGTCCACATAGGCGCACGAAAATATCCCCGCCAGCCCGCACCAGCCGGATCCGGTGACGACGCGCCACCCGCCCCTCAGCCAGTGGTGCAGGGGCTGACGCCCCCGCGCCTCGCCGAACTCGAAGGCGACAAACAGCAGGGCCGCGATACACGCCACCACGGCGAGCACGGTCAGGGCCGATTGTACGAACTCGAAGCTGCCCGATTCCATTACCGGCTAAGCTTATACCAACGGTCCTGATTATTGACCCCTTGTGACGGTGTTGGCACGCCTCACGCGGCGTCGCCCGGCGGGGAATTGATGTAGATGAGTGTCTGCAGGGACGCCGCGCATCGGGTTTCGGTCTGCCCCTTGAACACGAAGACGTCGCTCTCGCATACGGCGAGGGTGCGCCCCGCCTTGATCACCTGGGCATGCGCCACCAGCCGCTCGCCATCCCCCGGCGCCATGAAGTTGATCTTGTATTCCACGGTCAGCACCCGGGATTCCGGTGGGGCCAGGGTAAAGGCGGCGTATCCCGCCGCCGAATCGCCGATGGCGCAGATCATGGCGCCGTGGAAGTATCCGTCCTGTTGGGTGAGGCCGTCGTCGAACGGCAGGTGGATCTCGCAAACCCCGGGCCGAATGTCGCCGAGCTGGGCTCCGATGGTTGCCATCACTCCCTGGCGGGCGAAGCTTTGGCGCACCGCCTCGGTGTAGTCCGGGTTCCTGGGCTCGAATTCCGTCACGGCGCACTCCCCGCTAGTCCGCCGGGCCGTCGGGCCGGTCGGCGAGCCGCATCAAGGTCATCTGCGCGGTGCCGCACAGCGTCTCGACGTCGCCAGCAACCCCGAAGACGTCGGAACGGCAGACGCTCAGCGTCTGCCCCGCCTTGACGACATGGCCGCGGGCGACGAGGAATTCACCTTCTCCAGGCGCCACGATATTGAGCTTGAACTCTACGGTCAGGATGCTGTCGTCCTTACCCATCAGGGTGAACGCGGCGTATCTGCCGGCGTTGTCGGCCAGGGTACCGATAACCCCGCCGTGGAAATATCGGTGCTGCTGGGAAAGTTCGTCCCGGTAGGGCAACCGAAACTCGCAAGCGCCGGGTGTAAGCGCGGTGAGTTCGGCACCGAGATAGGACATGAACCCCTGGCGGCCGAAGCTCGACCGGGTTCGCTCGGCGAAACCAGGATTGCGGGGTGTGAATTCAGCCATCCCTGCCGTGCTCGTCGAGCATGGCCGGAGCGCACGCGGCGGACCGTTTCCTTTCCTCGAGAAGTTCGAAGCATTGCTTCTTGCGGGCCTCGAGCTCGTCGAGAGTAGCGGCGATGTCCTTGCTTTGTTGCGCGAGGTTGACTTGGCGTTCCTCGATCTTATTCACGAAAAGCAGAAGCTGGGCGACCTCGGTCTTATCCTCGTCGTAGAGGTCGACCATCTCGCGCACTTCCTCGAGCGAGAAGCCGAGCCGTTTTCCGCGCATGATCAGCTTGAGGCGCACCCGGTCGCGCCCCGAGTAGACGCGCCTCTGTCCCTGGCGCGCCGGCGTGATCAGGCCCTTGTCCTCGTAGAAGCGGATGGTGCGGGTGGTGACGTCGAATTCCCGCGCCAAGTCGCCGATGCTGTAGGTCTCGCCCATGGCCCTAAGGTACTTTACCTTTACGTAAAGGTAAAGAGAGCGTGTGGCCGGGGGAGCCGGCGAGGGTGGAGGTGTCCCCCGGCATGTCAGTACGGGAGACGCCTCTAGAGCGTTGCCCGATCAGTTGGAATCATGTCATTTCCACCCAACCCTCCCCCCTTGCGGGGGGGGTATCGGACTGGCGCCACTTGGCCGGGTAACGCCCCTACAGCAACAGCCAGGCGCCCAGACCCAGGAAGACGAAGAATCCGACCACGTCGGTGATGGCGGTCAAGACGACGCCGGATGCTATCGCCGGGTCGACACCGGTGCGCTCCAGCATAAGGGGGATGGTGGTGCCGGCCAGTCCCGCCACCACCAGATTGATGATCATGGCGAGCGCGATAACAATGCCCAGCGCCGGGCTGGCGAACCACGCCCAGGCGACGAGGCCAGTGAGCCCCGCGAACAGCACGCCGTTGAAGCCGCCGACCAACAGCTCCTTGCCGACCACCCTGAGCGCGTTGGTCGGCGTCAGCTCTTTGGTGGCCAACGCCCGCACCGCCACCGTCATGGTCTGGGTACCGGCGTTGCCCCCCATGGAGGCGACGATGGGCATGAGCACGGCGAGCGCCACCATCTGCTCGATGCTCGCCTCGAAAAGCCCAATGACCAGGGACGCCGTGATGGCGGTGACGAGATTGACCAACAACCAGGCGAAGCGCCGCCGCGTGGTGTCCACCGCGGCGCTGTACAGGTCGTCCTCGCGGACTCCGCCAAGGCGCATGATGTCTTCCTCGTGTTCCTCGTGGATGACGTCAACCACGTCGTCGATGGTGATGGCCCCGACCAAGCGCCCGCCGTCGTCCACCACCGGGGCGGAAACCAAGTCGCGCTGACGGAACAGGAAGGCCACTTCCTCCTGGTCCATGACCGCCGGGATCAGGTTCATCTCCGTTTCCATAAGGTCCGACACCGATACCGGGCGCCGCGTCCTCAACAGCCAGCTCAGCGACAGGGTGCCGGCCGGCCGATGCATGGGATCGACGACGAAGATGTCATAGAAAACCTCGGGCAGGACATCCTCGCCGAGATCGGCCGATTGGCGCATGTAGTCGATGGTTTCGCCCACCGTCCAGAAGGCGGGCACCGTGACCAGCTCGTGTTGCATGAGGCGCCCGGCGCTGTCGTCAGGGTAGGCCAGGCTTTCCTCGATGAGGGTGCGATCGCCGGCCGGCATGGCATCGAGAACCTCCCGCTGTTCGGGCTCCTCGAGTTCCTCGATGACATCAACGGCGTCGTCGCTGTCGAGTTCGGCGACGGCGGCGGCCACCGATTGAACGCCGAGTTGCGCGATGATCTCCTCGCGCACGGTGTCGTCCAGCTCGGAGAGGACTTCCGGGTCGAAGTCCTGGCGCATGGCCTCGACCAGGCCACGGCGTTCTTCGGCGCTCAGACATTCCAGCAGGTCGGCGACGTCGGCGGGATGGAGGTCCGCGACGTGCTCTCTGGCCCGTGCCGGGTCGCCGGCGGCAAGCGACTGGATGACGGCCTCGACTTCGCCGGGATCGAGCCCGTAGACCGTCCCATCCGCCGCCTCGGCGGAACCTCGCGCTTCCGTCCTGTCAGCCGGATCCGCCACCAACGCCGCCTCCCGTCACCAGCATGCCGTGGACCGCGGGAGGAATCGGCGCCCCGCGCCGTCCCCCACGCTGCCTTCCGCCCTGTAGAAACCGAGGCCCGTCAACGGATTGGCGGGCCTCTTGCGATTTGGTGCGGTCGAGAAGACTCGAACTTCCACGGGGTTGCCCCCACAGCGACCTCAACGCTGCGCGTCTACCAATTCCGCCACGACCGCTTATTTTGTTGCAGCAACACCGCCGGTTGCCCTTACATGGTGCCGGAGATAACAAATAAGGGGGCGGCGATCAAGCGCGAGTGGACCGCCCGACCTTGGAACACCCCCCTGGACCACCGTGCACTCCATGAAAAACCAAGCACTTGTCGAGTGGCGCCACGGCCGGGGATTGGTCCCCTACGGAGACGCCGTGGAATTCATGGACCGACGGGTCCAGGAAATCCGCGAGGGACGGGCACCGGCCACCGTGTGGCTGCTCGAACACCCCGCCCTCTACACGGCGGGTACCAGCGCCGATGCCCAGGAGCTTCTCAACCCCGGCCGCTTCCCGGTCTATCTATCGGGACGTGGCGGCCGCTACACCTATCATGGCCCTGGACAAAGGGTCGCCTACGTCATGCTGGATCTCAAGGAACGCAGGGGCGACGTGCGCGCCTTCGTCGGCGACCTCGAGGAATGGCTGATCCGGACGCTGGCCAGGTTCGAGGTACGCGGCGAGCGGCGGGCGGGGCGCGTCGGCATCTGGGTGGCGCGCCGAGGCACCGGAGAGCGGCGCGAGGACAAGATCGCCGCCATCGGGGTGCGCATCCGTCATTGGGTCACCTTGCACGGGGTTTCCCTCAACGTGGACCCGGACCTCGGGCACTTCGAGGGCATCGTTCCCTGCGGCATCGAGGAACACGGCGTCACCTCGCTTGCCGAGCTTGGCGTCAAGGCCGGCATGGCCGATGTGGACGCGGCGCTCGAGGCAGAATTCCGGACCGTGTTCCGGACCCTGCCGGGCGTGCGAAAAGAGCTTGTCGAATAACGGACGTACAGGCCTTGAACAAAACGACCCTCACGCCACCCGCCGCCGTGCCCAGCAAAATCCTGGCCGAGCTCGACCAGGCCATCGGCGATCACCTAGTCTGGCTCACGGAATGGCACCGGGCCTTCGTTTGCAGCGATATGCCCAGCGCCCGGGACGTGGCGCGCGACACCCATCACCTGTGCCGCTTCGGCAGCTGGTACGTAAAGAACCAACACCACGGCCTGGTTGATTAGCCAGCCGTCCATGGCCTGGCAAAAACGCACAGGGACATGTACGACCGCGCCAAGAACCTGATGGACAGGGCGGACGCCGGCCATGCCGTGGCGGAGGAAGACCACACCGCCTTGGAGGAATTGGTTGCCCTCTTCATCGATCAGGCACGGCGCCTGGAGAAGGCCTTCGCGACGGCGGCCTCGGAGCCCGACCCTCTGACCGGGCTGCGCAACCGACAATCCATGGGCAACGACCTGGAGCGCGAACGGGCGCGCGTGTTGCGCAGCGGCCATCCGTGCTTCGTCGCCATCGGCGATATCGACCATTTCAAGAGGGTCAACGACACCTATCCGAACCGCTTCACATTGCTGGGATGGGAAGCTACTGAATGAACCTAGCTGAGTGGCAGTCCAACCCGGCGGAATGTTAGACGATTGGGCGCAAGCCGAGAACTAGGCAATGTCCGGTTTGGGTCCAGGCTGTGTGAAAACCGGTCTAGTTGTCGAGATAGCGCAACAATCGAGTCCAGGTGGCAGAGAATTTATATCGTTATTGCTGGGAATGAAGACACTGTTAATCAATCTTGCGCCGCTTAACCTCGAAATTTGTTTTCACACAGCCTGGGTCAAAACCAGATATCCGCTACTACCCTCCGAGTGTCCGCTTTCGGGGGCAAAACGGACATAAGTAATTTGGTATAATGGATCCCGCATTTACCGAGTCCGGACGTCCAAGCGACCTTTGCTCGGAACGCACGCCGATGTCAGCTGTTGGCCAAGAATGGACATTCACACGAATCGTTTGGTGATCGATCCGTAATAACGCCCACAGACCGAAGGCTCGGAATCCTGCTAACGTTTCCCGGTCTCTATTTTTCCCAGTCCGCCCAGTTGACGTCGCTGGCCTTCGGCACCAGCTCGTCCACCGTCTGGCGCAGGCGTGAGACCAGCACGCGGACGATCCCCTTCATCACCGGGTCCATGGACGCGACCAGGCGCTTGAAATGTTCCCGCGACATGGCGAAAACCTCGGTGTCCTCGAGGGCGATGACCGTGGCGACGTGGGCGTGACCGTCGAACAGGGCCATCTCGCCGAAGATGTTGCCCTTGTCGAGCGTGGCCACGGTCCTCGGGTTCTCGCTGTGGAAACCTACTTGGCCTGCCACCCTGCCCTTGAGCACTAGGTAGGCGGCGTCGCTTACGGTTTCTTCCTTGACGATGACGTCGTTCATCTTGAACGTCAGGCGCTTGAATTTCGGCTCCTCGGCCATTGTCTCGGGCTCCGGCGCTTCGTCACCTCGATCATGGACGCTCCGGCGGGTTGTGCAATCGACGAGAAGTAAGGCGCTACGAGTTCCCCCCCTAATCCTTTGTCGGGCAAGGCGCCGCTCACCCCGTCGGAAGCTGGTGAAAACCCGGCTCCATAGCGGCTTCCGCAGCATCCATGACATCCGTGGGGCGCGCCGCGACGCCTGTGACGCGCGCCGACGGCGGTCCCTCCCTGCATGCCTCGACCATCGCCTCGACGGCGTCGGCCGGCCCCTTGAAGAGGGCCTCGACGGTGCCGTCGGCGCGGTTGCGCACCCAGCCGTCGAGGCCACGCGCCGTGGCCTCCTGGGCCGTCCATGCCCGGAACCAGACACCCTGGACGCGGCCTTCGATACGAACGCGGACGGCGCTTTGGCTCATCCCCACCACACCCTCTCGATCAACTGTCTGGCGCCGACGCTTATTCGAACGCAAGGATGGCCTGGCCGACGGCCAGGCTGTCACCCGGTTGGGCGCGGACGGCGGCGATAACCCCGTCGCGCTCGGCGCGCAGCACGTTTTCCATCTTCATAGCCTCGACCACGGCCAATTCCTCGCCGGCTTTGACTTCCTGGCCAGCCGCCACCGCCAACGAGACCAGGAGCCCGGGCATCGGCGACAACAAGAACTTCGAGGTGTCGGCGGGCTCCTTCACCGGCATGTGGACGCCGAGGCGGGCGACCCGGGGATCGAGAAGCAAGGCGTCGAGACGCGATCCCGTGTGGGTGAGGCAGTAGCCGACGTTGCGGCGCTCAATCTGCACGCACAGGGCCACACCGCCGATGGTAGCGCGGAACAAGGGCTCGCCGAAGCGCCAATGGTGGCGCACTTCGAAGGTCTCGCCGTCGACCGTCACGTCGAAGCCGCCATCGACCGGATGGGCGGCGACCTCGTGGTTGGCACCCCCCATGACCACCACCCAGTCGGTGGCCACCCGGCGCCGGTGGCCCGGCCGCTGGCCGCTGATCCGCGCCGCTCGCTCCTGGTAGGCCATGTGCACCGTAGCGGCGACGGCGGCAAGCCGGGCGGGGTCGTCGTGGGGCAGGTCGGCGGCGTGGAAACCGTCCGGGTATTCCTCGGCGATGAAGCCGGTGGTCAGGCGGCCTTCCCGAAAGCGCCGATGGGCCACGAGGGCGGCGAGGAATCCAATGTTGTGGGAGACCCCCTGGATCAAGAACTCGTCGAGGGCGCCCTGCATGCGTCGGGTGGCCTCGTCGCGGGTGTCGCCATGGGTGATCAGCTTGGCGATCATGGGGTCGTAGTGGACGGAGATTTCGCCGCCCTCGTAGACGCCGCTATCGACGCGCACGCCGGCGCTCTCCGTTGGTGGCGCGTAGCGCACCAGACGCCCCACCGACGGCAGGAAGCCGCGGGTCGGGTCCTCGGCATAGACGCGCGCCTCGATGGCCCAGCCGTCGAGCCTCACGTCGTCCTGGGTAATGGGGAGCTTCTCTCCGGCGGCAATATGGATCATCTGCTCGACGAGGTCGAGCCCGGTGACCAACTCGGTGACCGGGTGCTCGACCTGGAGGCGCGTGTTCATCTCCAGGAAATAGAAGTTGCCGCCCCCATCGACGATGAACTCGACGGTGCCGGCCGAGACGTATTTTACCGCCTTGGCCAAGGCCACCGCCTGGGCGCCCATGGCGGCGCGCTTCTCGGCATCGAGGGCCGGCGAGGGGACCTCCTCGATGACCTTCTGGTGGCGACGTTGGATCGAGCATTCGCGCTCGCCCAGATGCACGACGTTGCCATGGTTATCGGCCAGCACCTGGATTTCGATGTGGCGGGGCTCCTCGATGAACTTCTCGGCGAACACCCGGTCGTCGCTGAAGCTGGAGCGCGCCTCGTTGGCCGCCGAGCGGAAGCCGTCGCGCGCTTGCCTATCGTCGCGCGCCACGCGCAAACCCTTGCCGCCGCCGCCCGCCGAGGCCTTGAACATGACCGGGTAGCCGATCTTGCGGGCCACGCGCACCGCTTCCCGTGCGTCCTTGATGACCCGGGTATGGCCGGGGATGGTCCTGATCCCGGCTTTCTCGGCCAGCTTTTTTGATTCGATCTTGTCGCCCATGGCCATAATGGCGCGCGCCCCGGGCCCGATGAAGGTGACGCCGGCGCGTGCCAGGCGGCGGGCGAAGCGGGCGTTTTCGGCGAGGAAACCATACCCGGGATGGACGGCGTCGGCGCCCGCCTCCGCGACCGCCGCCATAATGCGGGAAATGTCCAGGTAGCTTTCTGCGGAGGGCGGCGGGCCGATGGCCACCGCCTCGTCGGCCATGCGCACGTGCAGGGCGTCGCGGTCGGCCTCTGAATAGACGGCGACGGTGGCGATCCCCAGGCGCCGCGCCGTGCGTGCGACGCGGCATGCGATCTCGCCGCGGTTGGCGATGAGAATCTTTTTGAACATGCGCCGGTCCTCTATCTACTGCCGCTCCGTTCGGGTGGAACGGGTTAAGGCATTGATGATATTGTCCTTATTTCGGCGCGTTGTGAAGGGGTGTGGGGAGCGGCCGCCTATTTTCGCCGCCCCCACCCGAACAAGCCCATGGCGTAAGTGGCGTGGAAGGCGAAGACGGCGCCCCACCCGACGACGGGCAGGAAGATCCACGTCTGTCCCGGCGTGAACACGATGCTGACGACGACGAATACGGCTAAGGCGATAAAGTAGGCGGCGAGATGACCGGCCAAGCCGGCCAACCGTTTGGCCTCGGCCCGCGCCGCCTCAG
>DASCNF010000053.1:0-13640 GCA_036011345.1 Rhodospirillales bacterium
GCTGCCGCAGTTCCTCGGGATGAAAGCGTAAAATGGGAGCAGCGTGGGCCAATGCTATCATGGTTTAATAATTTCACTGGATTATTTTCGCCGGCGTGATCCACGCTCTATTTGTAAGGCTGGCCCGTCCGGAAGGCCCATGGCGAACTCGTGGAGTGCTGTTATCACCTTGAACATCGGCCACAAGATCGGAAGCATCGCGGTGGTGCTCATGGTGGCCGGCGCCGTCTTCTCCTACAATCTGGTGGGGAACGTCAGCGACGAGTTGCGTTCGATAACCGCAACGCGATTCCCGGTCATCGAAGCGGTATCGCGGATTGCCGTGCACGCCCTCGAACACGGTACCGTCTTGCAACGCGCCATCGTGCTCTACGGCGAGGAGGCGCGCGACGACGCGGCAATCGGGCGCCTGCACCAGCGCCTTGAGGAGTTTCGCCGAAAGATCGTCGGCGAGTTCGCGCGGGCTCGCGGATACCTGTCTGAGCGAAGGTCTCCCGCCGCCGGAACAGGCGTTGGATTGGACCGTCTGGGCGGTCACATCACGGCCATTCTCGGCGGCATGGCGATCTTCGCCCACGCCGAAGAACGGGAGTGAGGAGGCGCCACTCGGCCGGACAACGCGCTAGCGAACCCCGGTCCGGGTTCTCGGGACATAGCCGCCGACCCCCGGTTTGCCCACGTAGGCGCCATCCTCGGCAATCACTTGGCCGCGCAGGATGGTATGGGCAGCCGTGTAGCTGATCTGGCGCCCTTCGTAGGGCGAGTAGTCGGAGAAAGAGCCCAACTCGGCGGCTCGGATCACCTTGCGGGCCTCGGGATCGACGATGGTCACGTCTCCGTCGGTGCCCGGCATCAGGGATCCCTTTCGGGGAGCCAGCCCGAAGATGGCGGCAGGCGCCGCCGTCATCTTGTCGACCAGTCTGGCCACGTCCAGTCCCCGCCGCGTGCCCTCGGTCAGGAACAGCGGCACCAGGGTGGCGACACCGGGGAAACCCGACGTGGCCTTCCAGATATCGCCCTCCTTGGACGCCAACTTGCGGCACACGTGGTCCGATCCGACCACGTCGATGGTGCCGTCGGCGACGCCCTCCCACAGCGCCTCGACATCGTCGGCGTGGCGCAGTGGCGGGTTGACCTTGCCCACGGGCGAGGGTGCGGTGTCGCAGGTCAAGCTCAGGTAGTGGACGCAGGTCTCGCCGAACACCATGGAGGGGCGCCGGGCCTTGGCCTCGCGCACCGCCTCCAAGGCGGCGCGGCAGGTGATGTGGACGACGTAGATGGGGGCTCCAGCCACCTCGGCCAGGTAGAGGACGCGCCGAGTCGCCTCGGCCTCGACGAAATCAGGCCGGTTGGCGTCCCAGTCGCGGATGGTGCCGTCGCCGTCCCGTTGGGCCTCGGGCCCAAGCGCCCAGACGAGTTCGACGTTCTCGGCGTGGATGCAGGGCAGCGAGCCCGGAAGTCCGGCCACCATGCGCAACAGGCGGAACAAGAACCCGTCGTCGTTGCCGGGGATGCCTATATAAGCCCCCTCCTCGCCGCGGAAGGTCATGAAGAACTTGAAGGAAGGAATGCCAAGCTTGTCGATCGTATCGGGAAAGGCGGCCAGTTGGTCGTCGGTGACCAGGGCCGGATGGAGACCGTAATCGCCACAACTGCGTCCGCCGCCGGCGTCGATGTCCCGTTGCACCACTTCCGCCAGGTCGCCGGAATCCAGGAGGTAGGAGAGCGACGTCGCGACGCCACCGATGGCGGCGCTGCGCGTCTCGCTCTCGTAGCCGTCGCAACCGGGGCCCAGGGTAAGGTGGGTGTGGGCGTCGATGACGCCGGGCAGGACCAGCCGGCCCGAGGCATCCACCACCCGCCGCGCCTCCACCGAGGTTCCGGCCTCGAGAAGTGCCGCCACCTTGCCGTCCGATATGGCGACGTCGGCGGGCCACAGGCCCTGGCCCGGGATAACGACCTCGCCGCTTTTGATGAGCAGGTCCGCCCTCATGATCCGTCTCTCTCTTGCAGGGGCAGGGTTTCGAGATATTGGGTGACCTTTTCCGAGGGCAGCACGTCGGCGTACTTCTGGTCCATATCGAAGAGGTTGATCGCGTGGCTGGCCTCGCCGCGGTCAAAAACGGCATCCTCGACCACCACCACCTTGTAGCCGTAGGAGAAGGCGTCGGAGACCGAGGCGCGGACGCAGCCGCTGGTGGTCGCCCCGGTGACGATGACGGTGTCGCGGTCCAGGTCGTTGAGATAGGTGGCCAGGGGCGTGCCGAAGAAGGCCGAGGCGTAGCGCTTGCTGACCACCATGTCGCCCGGACGGGGGGCGATGGTTTCGATGATCTCGGTCCCTCGGTTGCCAATGTAGCTGGGTCCGTCGGCGATGGACGGCACCTTATCCTTCCAGCGCCCGGTGTCGAAACGATCCTTGCGCTCGACCACCGGATAGAGCACCGGGACGCCGCGCGGACGGGCCACGGCCAGCAGGCGCTCGATGACCCCGACCGCCGTCCAGCCGGCCTCGCCGCAACTTGTCTTGTACTCGTCAATGGCCCCGAGGATGGGCATGGGGCTCTCGCCGCAGGTGCGGTACTGAACGTCGATGATCAGGATGCCCGGCCGGGTGCCGAACCCGGCCCGGTGGCCGAAACCAGCCTTGGCGTAGACCTCGCGGTCGAGGTCGGTGAGGAATCTTTCCGTCATTCCATTCTCCTTTCCATGACCGGCTCCGATTCCGGGGGGCGGGTCCTGTCCGTCGCCGACAACAGTGCCAGCGATGGCGGAACATTTCCATTCCTCCTTTGCCTATGGAATTCGGCGCGGGAACGAAGGGATAGAAAAAACCCCTGCGATGGATCAATATTCGCCTCCGTCCCGACTGCCACACCAACCTGTTGGCCAACCGATGGAGGGACCATGCGCGACTCGACAAAACTTCGTAAATACATCGACGGGGAGCAGGCCCTGGTCATCCCCGGGGTCTACGACGGCCTTTCGGCGCGCCTCGTCGAAAGGGCCGGTTTCCAGCTTGTCTATGCCTCGGGCGGCGCCATTGCCCGGAGCAGCGGCATCCCCGACATGGGATTGCTAGGGCTGCCGGAAGTGGTGGCGCGGCTGGAACAAATCGTCGATTCGGTGACCCTGCCGGTGATCGCCGATTGCGACACCGGCTACGGCAACGCCCTCAACGCGCAGCGCGCTATCCGCGCCTTCGAGCGGGTCGGGGTGGCCGGCCTCCATCTGGAGGACCAGACCTTTCCCAAGCGCTGCGGCCATTTGGACGACAAGGGGGTCGTGCCGACCGGCGAATTCGCCCAGAAGATCCGTGCCGCCCGCGACGCCTCGCAAGATCCCGACCTGGTCATCATCGCCCGCACCGACGCCCTGGCCGTGGAGGGCCTGGAATCGGCCCTCGAGCGCATGCACGCCTACATGGAGGCCGGGGCCGACGTCGCCTTCGTCGAGGCCCCGGTGAGCGAGGAGCAGATCCGAGAGATCGCCGAGCGGCTCCCCTACCCCAAACTGATCAACATGTTCGATGGCGGCAAGACGCCCATGGTGCCCCTGGACACTCTGTCACGGCTGGGTTACCGCTTGGTCCTGGTGCCCAGCGACCTGCAGCGCGCCGCCATCAAGGCCATGGACGAGGTGGCAAGGGTTATCTGGCGCGATGGCAACAGCGCCGCCGTCGCCGAGGCCCTGATCTCTTTCGAGGATCGCGAACGCATTATCGATTCCCCCGCCTACCTGGAACTGAGCCGCCGTTTCGGGGCCTGACGGCGGAAAGGCATGACGATGGAAGACACCTGGGTCCCCACCGTCTGCTACGGTTGCTATAACGCCTGCGGCGTCCTCGCCCGCCGGGTCGACGGCGTGGTGACGGACATCGGTGGCGATCCCGAGAACCCGTCCAGCCTGGGCCACATCTGTGCCAAGGGAAAGGCCCGCATCGCCGACCTCTACGATCCCCAGCGGGTGATGCGGCCCCTGCGCCGGCGCAACCCGGAAAAGGGCATCGGCGTCGACCCCCAATGGGAAGAAATTACATGGGAAGAGGCGCTTCAACAGGTGGCCGAGCGCTTGACGACGGCCCGGAACAAGGACCCGCGACGGGTCGTGGTGGCGCATTTCGACCTGCCGGCGGCGCCGCTGGCCCGGGTCTGGTGCACGACCCTGGGAACGCCCCACAGCAACTGGTCTTCGGCCGGCCTGTTCTGCGGCATGGGGTCCCATTCGGTGAATATGCTGATCAATGGCGCCTACAACTCGGAAATCGATTTCCAGCATTGCCGCCATGCCGTGCTGGTCGGCACGCAAATGGGGTTCATGGTCGACAGCAATGCCCAGGCGACGACCCATGGCTTGGCCCAGGCTCGCCTGCGCGGCATGAAGCTGACCGTCATCGATCCGGTCTGCGGCACCGCCGCCGGGAAGGCCGACAACTGGATCCCCATCCGGCCGGGGACCGACGCCGCCCTGGGACTGGGCATCGTCAACCAGTTGGTCAACCATTTGCAGGTCTACGACGCACCCTTTCTACGCCGGCGCACCAATGCCCCCTATCTGATCGGCCCCGACGGTCACTACATGCGCCATGCCGAGAGCGGTAAGCCACTGGTCTGGGACACGGAGGCCATGGGGCCCTCGCTCTTCGACGACTGCCCGCCCGAACGCATGGCCTTGGAAGGTGAATTCCGGATCGAGGGGATCTACTGCCGCCCGGCCTTCGAGCTGCTGCGCCGCCATGTCGGGCGCTACGGCCCCGAGAGGGTTGCCGAAATTACTGACGTTCCGGCGTCACGAATCGTGGAGTTGGCGACCGAACTGGCCGAAGACGCCGGCCTTGGGGAGAGCATCACCATCGACGGCCGCGAGCTGCCGCTGCGGCCCATCGCGGTCAACTTCAAGAGCGGACCAGTGGGCCACAAGCACGGCATGGCGGCCGCCCTGGCCTTGCATCTGATCAACATCGTTCTCGGCGCCATCGACGTTCCCGGTGGCTTCCTCGGCGTCAATCCGGTGGGGCCAAACTGGGAGCCCGAGGTGGGCGCCGACGGAATGCTGGTGGCCGCCGACCACGTGCGCTCCTTGTTCGGATACAACAGCCCCTTTCCTGGCGCCCCGGTACACCCGCCGGAAACTCTGTCGCTCCAGGAAGTGCTACCCATCGCGGTCGGCGGACGGACCCTCTATCCCTTTACCCTGCTAGCGGGCGAGGATTTCGGTCTTGATTTCACGCCCGACGTTCTTCTTCATTGCCGGGTCAACCTGATGATGAGCATCGTCGAACCGGCTCGGATCGCCGAGGCCTTGTGCCGGATCCCCTTCATGCTCTCCTTCTCCACCTATCTGGACGAGACCACCGAGTTTGCCGACGTGGTCCTTCCCGATGCCCACGACATGGAGCGCCACGACTTGTTTCCCGCCAACCATCCCTACGCCTTCCTGGTGCCTGGACCAGGCGTCTGGTACGGGGCGCGGCGCCAGCCGGTGGTTCCGCCGGCCGGCCAGGCCCGTCACTGGGGCGACGTGCTGTTCGACCTGGCCTACCGCATGGGGCTGGGGGAGGAACTTCACCAGGTCTGCAACCAGATCCTGGGCTTCGAAGGCGAGGCCGAGCTGCCGGCCGAGGGCCGATTCGAGGTTGCCGACTTGGCCGGGCGCCAGATCCGGCGCGAGGCGGGGAAAGGGGCGGCTAAGGTCGGCGCCCCCGGCGGCAGCGGGACCTTCCGCTTGCGCCGTAAGCGCGTCGAAGAGGCCTATCCGGGGCCCTGGGTGAAGCCGCGTCTGCCCATCTACCAGGAGCACTTCATCGACAAGGGCAGGGAAGTGGCGGCGGCCTTGGAGGGCCTCTCCGTGCGCTGGGACCTTTCCGATTACGCGCCGCTCCCGAACTGGCGGCCTTCGGCCGCCCACGAGGAGGACGCAGAAGCCTTCGACCTGTTCGCCGTGCCCTTCAAGCTACCCTTCCACGGCCTCAGCCTGGCGGCCCAGAACCCGTGGCTCGCCGATCTGGGCGAGCGCCATCCCCATGCTTTCCGGCTGCTCATGCACCGGCGCGCCGGAATCGCCCGGGGCATTCGAGACGGCGAATGGGTCAGCGTCACCTCGCGGGTCGGCAGCGTCAGGGGAAGGGTCCGCCTGACCGAGGGCATCCACCCCGAAACAGTCGCGGTGGCCGGGATCAACGGCCATTGGGCGCGGGGAATGCCACAAGCGCGGGGCAGGGGAATTCATTTCAACACCCTGATCCCCTTCGACCTGGACAACGTGGACAAGCTGTCCTCGGCCTTCGATTCCAAGGCCAAGGTGCGGGTGGCGGCGGCCGGTATGGAGGAGCGGGGCGCCGGAAGGATGCGGGACCGCCTCGCCGAAGCCCTATGCCTGCCGGGAAGGCGGCGGCGATGACCCGCCTCGGCATGGCCCTGGACACGGTGACCTGCATCGGCTGCCTTGCCTGCACCCTGGCCTGCAAGGTGGAAAACGGCTCCCCGGCCGGGATCTGGCTGGCCCCGGTCATCGATAAGGAAATCGGCCACTTTCCCCAAGTCCGCCGCCTCTCCATACCGACGCTTTGTATCCACTGCGCCGAGCCCCCGTGCCTTGACGCCTGCCCCACCGGGGCCATTTCACGGCGCGACGACGGCATCGTCCTGATCGACCCGGACGCCTGTTGCGGATCCCGGGCCTGCGTCATCTCCTGCCCTTACGGGGCCATCCACTTCCACCGGCGGGCGAGGGGGCCAGACACGCCCTTCGAGATCGCCAAGGTCCGCCTTCACCAGCCCGGAACGGCCCTCAAGTGCACGTTTTGCGTCGACCGGGTGGATCGTGGACTGGAGCCGGCCTGCGTCGTCGCCTGTCCCACCGGGGCGCGCATTTTCGGCGATCTGGAGGATCTGGATTCACCGCTCTCGCGGGTCTTGAAGGATCGCCCATCGACACCTATCGGGGCGCCGTTCGAAACCTCTCCCTCCGTTTCCTACCTGAGCGACGGCGCCCACCGGGCCGGCGCAACCGAGGCCGACATCGCCTTGCCCCACCGACGGCAGGGGCAATGGGGATGGGTCCATGCCCTGGAATGGTGGCTGCTGGGAGCCGGCGCCGGGATCTTCCACGCCCATCATTGGCTGGCCCCCGGGGGGACGATCCTGGGCCTGGACCGAGGCCCGCTGCTGGCTTTCCTGCTGGTCGCCGCGGCGAGTGGGGTCCTACTCCTGGAACTCGGCCGGCCGTTCCGCTTCCCGCGGGCGGTGATCAACTGGCGCACTAGTTGGATCAGCAGGGGCGCTATCGCCGACCTAGTTTTCCTGGCCCTTGCCGTCTTGCTGGCCCTGCCCCTGGCTCTCCCCGGCGCCGTCGAGACGGCGGCCATCGCCGGTGCCATGGCGCTCGCCACCCTGGTCGCCGCCTATCCCGGCCTGACCCTGGGCGCAATGCGCTCTGTGCAGGCTTGGCGGGGCCCCTGGCCGGCCCTGGAATTTCTGGTTGAGAGCTTCCTCTCGGGGGTCGCCCTGGTCGGGTTTCTCAGCGCTTGGAGCGCGCCCGTGTTGACCAGCCTGGCAGCCCTTGCGCTGTTGCGCCTAGCCATGGCCGCCGGCCGTCGACGCGCCGTACCGATAGCGGCAGGCACGGCGATGATCGGCGCCGGACTGGCCGGCGGACTTGCCATCCTGGCCCTGCTGCTGCCTTCCGCCACCGCTCTTGCGGGTAGCGCCGCGGGCTTGGCGGCCCTGATCGTTAGCCTGGCGGCCAAGCTGGTTACCCTGGGCGCGGGCAGCTCGCCCTCGCCCTTCGGGGCTGGCGGCGAACTGGGAGGTTCGGTCCATGCCGGGGATTGAAATCTCTTATGCGGGACTGATCCGAACCTTGGTCTGCAGCCCCGAGAAGAACTGGGACATGCCGCCCGGCTCCACCCTGGGTCAGCTCCTGGAAGAGGTCGTCCGGCGCCACGGCCCGGCGATGCGGCCGCATCTCTTGAACGACACCGCCGCTCTTCCGCCCCACGTCCTGGTCAGCGTCGATGGGGTGGCGTGCCGGGACCTGGCGACGCCCCTGGACGGCAAGGAGGCGCAGGTGCGGATCCTGGTCATGAGCCCCATGATGGTCGGCGGGTGAGCGGCGATCAGACCAGATCGGCGAATTTGTCCAGACCGATATCGTGAAGCGTCTGGGGTTGTGGGTGGCGGGTTTCCCGGTTCCAACCGTGGACGTCGTCGTGTTCGTCCAGCTATTGTCACGTTAACCGATTTTCTCTATGTGGTAGGCTAGGCGCTCCGCCAAAGACAGGATAATGAGCCCGACGCCCGCGGCTACCGAGCCGACGATAAATTGGCGACGTGAGATAGACATTGAAAAGCCCTCCTTCGGTTTTCCCCGAGGAGGGCTGACGCATTGCGGCTTCCGACCCCTTCGTTGCCAGGTCACTGGCCGCATCTCCCTTTCGGGAAGCCACCTTGCCGGGTCAGGCAGGTTGGCGAGGGCGTCAGCCCTTCTCTTGATGCGAGGACGAATGTACGCCGTTCGAATGGTGAGTACAAAAGAGGGTCGGCGAGGCCGTGGCGCGCGGCGCGATATGAGCACGCCCCCTAATGGACCTTGGCGCTGCCGGGCCTTTCCCTCGTCTCTAGCTCGTCCACCGCCTTCATGATCAGCCGCCACACGGCAAACCCATCCAGGTCACCCTTCGCCATCATCTTGTCGGCTCTCATGGCCGCATGGATATGTCGAACAGCGGGGCGCCCGCAATCGGTTTTGGCTCCAAGGCTGACAGTCCGATAGAACCTCGCGCGCGAGAATGCAGCAGCCTCGTCCAGAGGTAGGAAACCGCGATTGTCTGCGGCGGATAAACTATTGGTTGGAACCGGCATTGGACAGCGGTGTCGCGCCCCGCGGCCAATTCGCCCTAGCCTAGGTCGCGCAACGCAGCCGCGAGCACGACGAGGTTCGCTGAGTCCTCGAGTCCTCGCATTTCGGCATACACGGTCTCGACTGCGTCATAGCGTAATGAACGCCTGGCGTTTGAGCGGAACTTGGTGTCGACCTCCGCCCGCGCCAGGGGCCGCGCCGGGCCGCCGCGCACGTCGTCCACCCGGGCACGCAGGGTTTTGCCTGTCACCGTGTCGATCTCAATCTCGGCGGCAAATCGTTCGGGAAAGCCCGTACCTTCGAGCGGTGACCACGTGATTCTTTGCGCCAGCGCCAGCGCCATGCTGCCGGGCTCGGTGGTGAAAGTGTCAACATCGATCCGCCCGTCGACCGACAGCGCCGCCAGACAGTAAGGCAGGCTGAACTTAGCGTCGTAGCCCGAGGCCGGCGCCTGCTTGCGCGACCAGGGATTGCAGATGATCGGCGCTTCCTCGGGTGGCACGCGGCAGCGGATGGCCACAATGTCCGCCGGGACAAGTCCATCGACCATCAGGCCTTCGAGGCCTTCCAGAAAGGGGTGAATATAGTGGCAACACGGGTAGGCCTTGAGCGCCACCTCGGGCAGGTGCCAGCATTCGCCCAGATCGGCGAAGCTGGTCCGCAGGCGTTCAGGCGCGTCCACGTCGCCGGCGAAGACACGATAAAAGCCGAAACGGCCATCATAGATCGAGGACGGGCCCGTCAAGCCGCCACGCGCCAGTTCGGCCGCAACGACGCCGCCATGCGCGGCCCAGCCGGGATGCAGGAATTTCACCGTCGCACCCTCGGCAAGGTACTCGAACACCCCCGAGGCCTGGCTACCGGCGATTCCCTGGGCGGCCACCGCTTGTTTGGGCGTCAGCCCCATCAACCGACCGCTTATCAATGCCGCGACAAAGGTGCCGCCCACTGCCGTAATCTGGAAGCCCCGGGCCTGGAACGCGCCGGGTGCGGCCAGTCCCAGCCGGACAAAAACCTCCCAGCCGGCGATATAGGCGGCCAAAAGATCGGCGCCGGAAGCGCGCTCGCGCTCGGCCACGGCGAGCGCCGCCGGCGCGGCCACGGCGCTACCGTGCACGATGGCCGCCATGTGGGTGTCGTCATATTCGAGGGAATGAACCAGCGCGCCGTTCAGGAGCGCCGCCTGGGCCGCCGGCAAAGGTTCCCGGCGCCCGAACGCCGTACTTTCGCCGCCCGTGCCGAGACGCGCGACGGCGTCCCCCAACGCGGCCGCGCCTAGCACCGACGCGGCAGCGACGCCGACGCCGAGCGCATCGAGAAAATGATCCTTGGCGGCGGAAACAACCGCATCGGGAACCGCGCCGAGCGTCAGGCCGAGCACAAAATCCGCAGCCGTGCGCGTTGGCGCGGTGGTTTCTGCGTTCTTCCGCAAGGCTGCCTCCTTGCTCAGGCCCGCTCCGCCAATTCCCGCGCTGCAGTACAGCCGGCGATGCGCCCGAGACCCAGCGCGGTCAATAGGCCGTTGCCGGAGGCATAGCCGTAGCCGCCGGCGCGGCCACTGATCCCGGCGGCCGCGCCGCCGCCGGCGAACAGGTTGGCAATGATGCCGCCTCCGTCCCGGCACACTCGCGCCCCGCCGTCGACGCGAAGACCACCCTGGGTGTGGAATAGCCCCGGCGTGACACGAGAGATGAAGTAGGGCGGCGCCAGGGGCGCAATGCCGAATTCATGCCTCCCGAACGCGTCCGGGCGACGGCCCGCCGCAGCCTCGTTATAGTCCTCGATCGTCGTGGCCAACGCTGCCGCATCCAGGTCGTAGTGCCCGGCGATCGCAGCTGGTGTGTTTCCCCGCTTCACTCCGCCCATCTCGACGAGTTCGGCAAACTCCTCCTCGCGTGAAGCGACCTCATAGGCGCGTTCGTCGAAAACAGCGAAGGAGACCTCGCCCTGCGCCATGACCTCGGCGGCAAAGCCGGAATAGCCCCCGTTCTCGTTGCCGAAGCGCAGGCCGGCGGCGTTGACGACGATTCCACCTTTCTCAATTGTCGTCCAGGTCAGGAGGCTGCCCTGTGGGTAGGCGACGGCGGCGTAGCCCTGATAGGCCGCCATGTTGGCGAGCCCGGCGCCGAGCTCGCGGCCCCAGACTATGGCTTCTCCGGTGCTACCGAGGGCCCCGAAATAGGTCGCTTCGACGATCTCGGGGCAAAATTCGCCAACCAGCGCCTTGTTCGCCGCATAGCCGTTGCTGGCGAGCAGGGTCTTGGCGGCAGCGACGCGGGACTCGCCGCCACGCCCGGCCCCAAGAACCGCACCGACAACCGCCCCGTCATCGTCGGCGATCAGACGCTCGACGCCATTGCCGACGGCGATCGGGATGCCCCGTTTTTCGGCCGAGCGCACCAGATCACTCAGTAGATCATGTCCGCGGCGAGTGCCCGGCGCGTGCAGGCGCGGCACCGAATGGCCGAGATGTTTGTAGTCGGTGATGATGCTCATCCGGCACTCGGCCGCATCGACCAGCCATTCGACGAGGCCGGCCGACCCCTCGGACAGCAGGCGTGTCAGCTCCGGGCAGTCGTGCGGACCCGAGAGCGCCATCAGGTCCTCGAACATGCGCTCCGGCGAATCGTCGATTCCCGCCTCGCGCTGGAAGCGCGTGCCCGCGCCCGGGACCGAACCGGTACTGAGCGCCGTGTTGCCGCCGATGCGTTCGAGCTTCTCGACGATCACCGCTTCGATCCCCGCATCATGCGCGGCAATGGCGGCGGCGAGACCGCAGCCGCCGCCGCCGACAACCAGAAAATCGGTTTCGGTGTCCCACCTCTCCGACATCAGGAACCGGCGCCGGTCATGCGCGCAACCACACCTTCCCAGCCCTCGCCGAGAAGATCGGTGTCAAGTTCGATCAGCGATTGCGCCAGCGGCGAAAGCGCCGGATAGACCGGATCGGCAATACCGGCGAGCTTGGCCATGATCTCCAGCGCTGAAAATGGCCGGTCCGGTCCGCCGCGAGCGGAGAGGCATTCGGCCTCGCGGCGCTCGCCGGAATTGAACAGCCAGGTCACGCGGGCTGGCCGGTCATTAGGCCACGGCTGCTCGGGAGCGAAAGGCCTGAGTTCGACCTTGTCGCGCAACCTAGCGATCGCAGGATCGTCGAGGCGCGCGGCGGCGAAGGCTTCGGCCCCGGCATGGCCCATCACGGACGCGGCGGCGGCGATGTGCGGTAGCGAGAATTTGGCCGCGAGCCCGGTCCCCGGCTGGCGATTGTCGAGGGTGAGTCCGCGCCAATGGGTTTCCACGACGATGCCCTCGAGTTCCGACGCGGCATCGAGGTGCGGCATTGTCTCGATCAGCTCGCCGATCGCGTCGACCGCCGAATGGGCGTACTGACAACAGGCATGGATCTTGTGATAGCCGTCGTCGATTGCCCATTCAGCTCCAAGCCCCTTGGTCAGCGCTTCGGGCTTCGGGTCCGCGCCCAGCCCCTCGACGAACACGTCGTAGGGCGAGGCGGCCAAGCCGGCGATGCCGAATCCCGCCCAGTCGACACTGCGCAGGCCCACCCAGGCCCCGGTTGCCGCCCAGACGTTACGCACCAGCGCGCCCTCGACAGCGTGATTGTAGGGCCCGGGCGCGACCATGGTCGAGGCGCCGGCGACGGCGCCAAGGAACTGTTCGGGCGAGGCCTTGCGGGCGGCAGCGACCGCCGCCGCCGCGCCGACAGAGGAGAAGGTTGCGTGCGGATGTAGGGTCAACCCCGCGAAGACGAAGCCGCGGGCGAACCGCGTCACCACCTCGTAACCAATGACCAGCGCTCGCAGGACCGCTGGTACCGGCAAATTCTCGGCCTCGGCCTCTGCCAACAGCGCCGGCAGCGTGCACAGACCGCCGTGGCAAGTGGCTTTGCGGTAGCCTTCGTCAAGCTCACACCAGTCGGCCGCGGCGCCGTTGGCAACGGCGGCGGAGTAGCGGTCGGTCCTGGGCCGCCCACCGCGCAAGACGGTGGCTTCGGCAACGCCGGGGTTGTCGAGTAGCTGGCCCTGAAGCCGCGTGACCTCGGGCTCGTCGCGGGCAGCGATGATGGCGCCAAGATCGTCGCAAAGGACAAGCGCGGCGCGGCGGAGCGTAGCTTCGGGGATGTCTTCGAACTCGAGCCCGGCGGCCCAGGCGATGAGCGCTTCGGTCGCGGCGGCGGCGGCGTGCCGGGTCTCGTCCCTCAAAACCATTCCCAGAGGTCTTTCTTTTCGGCAAGTTCCGCGCTGGCACCGTCGAAGACGACGCGTCCGGTCTTTAGCACCACCGCACGGTCGACGATTTCGAGCGTCGCCGGAACGTTCTGCTCGATCATGATGAGCGCCGTATCCATGCTCTCGTTGATGTATTCGAGGCGTGAGAGCACGTTCTTGACAATGACGGGCGCCAGCCCCGTTGTCGGCTCGTCGAGCAACAGCACCCCGGGTTGCGACATCAGCGCCATGCCGAGGGCCAGCATCTGCTGTTCGCCACCGCTCATCGAGCCTGCGCGTTGATCCGAACGCTCCCTCAGAACTGGGAACAGTTCGTAGACCTGATCGATGAACTTGGCGTCGTACATCAGCCCCGAGACGTGCAAATTCTGCCCGACCGTGAGGGTGGGAAAGACATTGTGACCCTGGGCTACAAAGCCGATACCGTAGCGTACATTGTCGTGCACCGCGCCGGGCACGATCTCGTTGCCCTTGAACGTGACACCGCCGTCGATTTCGGTGTGTGCGCCGACGATGCAATTGAGAAGCGTCGTC
>DASCNF010000054.1:0-5481 GCA_036011345.1 Rhodospirillales bacterium
CGTCCGTCGTCAATATTTCGACCACCCAGGTCGTCGAAGGCCGTGGCGGAGTCGAGCGGCCGAAACTCCCGCCAGGATCGCCCTTCGAGGATTTTTTCAACGAGTTCTTCGACCACAACCGCCCCGAAAAGCGCCGCCGCAAGGCGACGTCACTGGGATCCGGTTTCATCCTCGACAACGCCGGCCACGTACTCACAAACAACCATGTGATCGAAGGCGCCGATGAGATCACCGTCATCCTGCAAGACGACACCCGCCTCGAGGCGAAAGTGGTGGGGCGCGATCCGAAGACGGATATCGCCATACTGAAGGTTAAGCCGTCGAACGGCATGAAGCCGGTCGAATTCGGGGATTCCGATGTCGTCAGGGTGGGGGACTGGGTGGTCGCCATCGGTAATCCCTTCGGCCTGGGCGGCACCGTGACGGCCGGCATCATCTCGGCGCGTGGACGCGACATCAACGCCGGACCGTACGACGATTTCCTGCAGACCGACGCCTCCATCAACAGCGGCAATTCGGGTGGCCCGATGTTCAACCTGAAGGGCGAGGTCATCGGCATCAACACGGCGATCTTCTCGCTCTCGGGGGGCAGCGTCGGCATCGGCTTCGCAATTCCTGCCGCGGTGGCCAAGCCGGTAGTCAACCAGTTGATCAAGCACGGGCACGTGCGCCGCGGCTGGCTTGGGGTCCACATCCAGACGGTCTCCGAGGAAATTGCCGAGAGCCTGGGACTGGAAAAGGCGGAAGGCGCCCTGGTCGCCAACGTCATCAAGGACGGCCCCGCTGAGAAGGCGGGCATCCAGGCGGGTGACGTCATCATCGAGTTCGACAACAAGAAAGTGGCGCACATGCGCAGGCTGCCGCGCATCGTCGCCGAGACCAACATCGAAAAGCCGGTGTCGGTGTTGCTGTGGCGGGACTCAAGGAAGGTCACGGTCAAGGTTACGGTCGGCGAGCTCGAAGAAGACCAGCCCAAGGTGGCGTCGCGCGGCGGTAGCGGCAAGGACCAGGGCGAGCACAAAGTCGAGAGCCTGGGCCTCACCCTGTCGACCGCCACCAAGCGCCTGCGCGAGCGCTTCAACCTTAAGGAGGATATCAGGGGTGTGGTGGTCGTCTCCGTCGACGAAGACGGACCAGCCGCCAAAAAAGGCATCCGCCCCGGCGACGTGGTCGTCGAACTGGGCCAACAAGAAGTGACGACGCCGGGCGAGGTCCTGGAAATGGTGAAAAAAACCAAGGAATCGGGACGCAAATCGGTATTGATGCTGCTCAAGGGACGGGGGGGCCTGCGTTTCGTGGCCCTGCGCATCGCGCAAGGTTGATCCCGTCCCGCACCATACCGTGTTCGGCGATGGGCCCGCGGGTCGGGCAGGAAGGACCTGAATTGTCCGCCAACGGAGAATCGAAAAAGCACGACGACGCCGACGGGCTGATCCGTCCCTTCGCCGGGTTGCGCCCGCCGCCGGAGCGCGCCGCCGACGTGATCGCCGTCCCTTACGACGTCTTGACGGTGGACGAGGCACGCCAGCGGGCGCGGCACCGGCCCTGGAGTTTTCTGCACATCTCCATGCCCGAGGTGGACCTGCCGCCGGAGACCGCCGGCTATGCCCCCGAGATCTATGCCAAGGCGACGGAGAACATGGCGCGCATGATGGAAGGCTCGGTGCTGCGCCGCGACCCCGAGCCTTTCCTCTACCTATACCGCCTCACCGACGGCGGGCACGCACAAACCGGGATCGTCGCCACGGCGCCGATTGCCGCCTACGACAGTGGGCGCATCCGCCGCCACGAATTGACCCGGCCCGACAAGGAAGACGACCGAGTGCGCCAGATGGAGGCGGTCAACGCGCATACCGGCCCTGTGATGCTCGCCCATCCCCCCTCGGCGGAGGCCGAGGCCGAGTACGCGGAAATCGCCAAGGAAGCACCAGACTTCGCCGTCACCGCCGAGGACGGCATCGGCCACACGCTGTGGTCCATCGCCGAGACGGACCGCATCGAGCGCCTGACCCGGACCTTCGCCAAAATGGACGCCCTCTATATCACCGACGGCCATCACCGCTGCGCCGCCGCCTCGCGGGTCGCCGCCCGGCGACGCGCCGCCAATCCGGGCCACCGCGGCGACGAGCCCTACAACGGTTTCCTGGTGGTGGCGTTCCCCAGCACCGAACTGCGGATCCTCGGCTACAACCGCGTGGTCCGCGATCTGGGTGGCCTCGACGGCAAAGGGTTTCTGGCGCGCTTGGCCGAAATCTACCACGTGGCCCCCAGCCCGGCGCCCGTTCTCCCGGCGCGACGCCGCGAGATAGGCATGTATCTCGACGGACGCTGGTACCGGATCAATCCGAATCGGGAACCTTCTTCCGGCTCGTCCCCGGTGTCGCGGCTCGACGTCACCCTTCTGTCCCGGCGGATCCTGGAGCCTATCCTGGGAATCGGCAATTCCCAGTCTGATTCCCGCATCGATTTCGTCGGTGGCGGCCGCGGACTCGAGGCTCTGGAACAGCGCGTCGATGGCGGCGCGGCCGCCGTCGCCTTCTCGCTCTACCCGACGCGCATGGAGGACCTCACGGCGGTTGCCAACGCCGGCGACGTAATGCCGCCGAAGTCCACGTGGTTCGAACCCAAGCTAGCCGACGGCCTGATTTCCTACCCCCTAGATTGACGCGCTGGCCGGATGATCAATTCCGCTCTCCCAGGCGTCGTCGTCATCGCCGGGCCGACGGCCAGCGGCAAGTCGGCCCTCGCCCTCGACGTCGCCGAGGCGTTCGACGGCACTATAATTAACGCCGACAGCATGCAGGTCTACCGGGAGTTGCGGGTGCTGACGGCGCGCCCCACGGCCGCCGACGAGGCGCGGGCCCCGCACCGGCTGTTCGGGACCGTCCCGGCTCGTGACTCCTACTCGGTGGGGCGCTGGTTGAAGGAGGCAACGGCCGAAATCAAAGCGGTGCGTGCCGCCTCCAGGCTGCCCCTTGTCGCCGGCGGAACCGGGCTCTACCTGAAGGCCCTGATGGAAGGGCTCACCGCCGTTCCCGACATCCCCGGCACCGTGCGCGCCGAGGCGCGGGCACTGCACGCCGAGCTCGGCGGCGGCGCCTTCCGCGCCAGGCTAGCCGAGGAGGATCCCGTCTTTGCCGAAGCCATCCCGGAAGGGGACTCGCAACGCCTCATCCGCGCCTTCGAGGTGGTGCGCGCCACGGGACGCTCCCTGGCCGACTGGCGGGACGAACACGGGTCCCGGCCGGTGGCGCGCTTTTGTACCCTTGTCCTGGCGCCGCCGCGCCACATTCTGTACGCCGCCATCGACCGGCGGTTCACGGCGATGATGGAAAACGGTGCCCTCGCCGAGGTGAAGGCGCTCGCGTCCTTGGGCCTGAACCCCGCGCTGCCGGCGATGAAGGCGGTCGGCGTGGCGCCACTGCGCCGCCACCTGTCCGGCGAAATCAGCCTCGACGAGGCGGAAGAGGCGGCGCGGCGGGCGTCGCGCAACTACGCCAAACGGCAGATGACCTGGCTGCGCCACCAGATAAGCGACGCCAAGACTCTGAACGCGCAATATTCGAAAAGTATTACCCCAAAAATCTTTTCATTTATTCGGCAGTTTCTGTTGACCGGACAGACGTGAAAGACTAGTTTGCGTCTCCCGCGAGCCGCCCCGACACCGCGAGACAGGCGGGGTGTGCGGTTTTCAAGCGGTAATTTAGCCCACCCTGGGGTGGAAAAAGGTTAAGCACCATGGCCCACGACCAACTGAACGGATCGCAGATACTCATCAAGGCCCTGGAGAACCAGGGCGTGGATGTGATCTTCGGCTATCCGGGAGGCGCCGTGCTGCCCCTCTATGACGCATTGTTCCAGCAGAACAAGATTCGCCACATTCTGGTCAGGCATGAGGCTGGCGCCGTACACGCGGCGGAAGGATACGCCCGTTCGAGCGGCCGTGTGGGCGTCGTTCTGGTCACCTCGGGTCCCGGCGCGACCAACGCGGTGACCGGTCTGACCGACGCCCTCATGGATAGCATTCCCGTGGTCTGCTTCGCCGGCCAAGTGCCGACGCACCTGATCGGCAACGACGCTTTTCAGGAAGCCGACACCACCGGCATTACGCGCCCGTGCACCAAGCACAACTACCTGGTCAAGGACGTCGGCAAACTGGCCAGAACCATCCACGAGGCCTTCCACGTGGCACGCAGCGGCAGGCCGGGCCCAGTGGTCATCGACTTGCCCAAGGACGTGGCACTGGCAACGGGTCCGTACGTTCCCGCCTCCAAGGTCAAGCACAAGAGCTATAACCCCCGGGTCAAGGGAGACCTCGCCCTCATCAAGGAGGCGGTGAAACTCATGGCCACCGCCAAGCGGCCGATATTCTACTGCGGCGGTGGCGTCATCAACTCAGGCCCGGCAGCCTCCCAGCTGCTCACGGAACTGGTGCGGCTCACTGGATACCCGTGCACCCTTACGGCCATGGGGCTCGGCGCTTTTCCCGCGTCCGACGGTCAGTTCCTCGGCATGCTCGGCATGCACGGCACCTACGAGGCCAATTTGGCCACGCACGGCTGCGACGTCATGATCAACATCGGCGCCCGCTTCGACGACCGGATCACCGGGCGATTGACCGATTTTTCGCCGGGCTCCAAGAAAATCCACGTCGATATCGACCCCTCGTCAATCAACAAGAACGTCGCCGTCGATATCGGCATCGTCGGCGACGTGGCGCACGTGATCGAGGACATGATTAAGGTCTGGAAGTCCACCCAGGCCAAGCCCGACGGCAAGGCGTTGAAAAGGTGGTGGAAGGAGATCGACGGCTGGCGCGGGCGCGACTGCCTGCGATACGCGCACTCCGACAAGGTCATCAAGCCGCAATACGCCATCCAAAGGCTCTACGAGGCGACCAAGGACGGCGACGTCTACATCACCACGGAAGTTGGGCAGCACCAGATGTGGGCGGCCCAGTACTACGGTTTCGAGAAGCCCAACCGGTGGATGACGTCGGGCGGGCTCGGCACCATGGGTTACGGCCTGCCGGCGGCGATGGGCGTACAAGTCGCCCACCCGGACGCCATGGTCATCGACATCGCCGGCGAGGCCTCGGTCATCATGAACATCCAGGAGATGTCCACCATCTCCCAGTACCGCCTGCCGGTGAAGGTGTTCATCCTCAACAACGAGTACATGGGAATGGTGCGCCAGTGGCAGGAACTGATGCACGGCAGCCGCTATTCGGAAAGCCGCATGGAAGCCATGCCCGATTTTGTCAAGCTGGCGGAGGCCTTCGGCGCCGTCGGCCTGCGCGCCACCAAGCCGTCCGAGGTCGACGGCGTGATCGCCGACATGATCGCCGCCGATGGTGCGGTGATTGCCGACATCCGGGTCGATCAGACTGAAAACTGTTTCCCCATGATCCCCTCGGGAGCGGCCCATAACGAGATGCTGCTGGGCCCTGAGGACCACACCGAGCAACCCTCATCCGAGGAA
>DASCNF010000055.1:0-6884 GCA_036011345.1 Rhodospirillales bacterium
AAATAATCCAGGCTCTCCTTCAGGATCAGCTTATCCAGCTCAAGTTCCGCCACGATAGCTTCAACCGGGCGTTCTCTTTCTCCAGAGCCTTCCGTTCACGCAACTGGAACTTCCCCATCCCACCATACATTTTACGCCATTTGTATGGGCATTCTCCCGGCGGGAGGCAGGTCGCCATTGTAGGCAAGAAAACGTTACAATGCCTCAGGTTATTTCGGCCGGCGGGGTCCTTGGTATCGAAGGGAGGGCGGCGATGGCGATCTTGGAAGGCATATCCTACATCGATCTGATCGGCTACTTCGGCGGTGGTATCACGTTATGGGGAATGTATCTGAAGACGATGATCCCGCTGCGCGTCGGGGTCGTCTGCGGCAACGTTGGCTTCATGGCGTTTGGCTTTCTCGCCGGAAGCTATCCGACCCTCGTCCTGCATACCCTGCTGCTGCCGCTGAACGGACTTAGGCTGGTTCAGATGATCCGGCTGATAAGGGAAATCCGTGAGGCCGCCAGCGAGAGCAACAGTCTGGATGCTTTGCTTCCCTACATGAAAAAGAAGCGGGAAAAGGCTGACACCGTGTTGTTCCGCATAGGCGACGCGCCGGACCGCATGATCGTCGTCAAGTCGGGCACCATCCGGCTCGAGGAGATCGACGCGCGCTGCGATGCCGGCGACATCCTGGGCGAGATCGCCGCCTTCACGCCGGACAGCAAACGCACCTGCACCGCGGTGTGCGAGACCGATTGCGAGCTCTATACGCTTTCCAACGAGGCGATGATCCAGCTCTACTACCAGAACCCGCGCTTTGGCATGTATCTCATCCGCATCGTCGTGCGCCGCCTGCTCGACAACTGGCAGGCCGCCGACGCCCGCGCCAAGGCGCTGCTGACGTGAGCGAACGGGAAGGCCGCCACACCTGCTATTCACGCCGACATCACCAGATCCCGACCTCCTAATTGCCCAATCGCTTGTGCATCCGCGCAAGGAATATTGACCGCATCGAACCGTGCAGCAGGTTGGTGGCGTTGTCGGATATTGCTTGGCTGCGTTTTTGCCTTCGCGCTTTGGACCAATTTTACTCCGCCGTTGACACCCGTGTTTACGACCTGGGCACGGCGGCGATACCGTCGATCTCGATCATCATGTCCGTATGGGCCAAGCCGACGACCCGGATCACCGAGCGCGGCGGTGGGTTGTCGCTCCCGAAATGGCGGGCCGAGATTTCGTTTAATACGTCCTGGTTGCCGGCGTCGGTCAGGTAGACCGTCAGAAACACCACGTTGGCGAAGTCGGCGCCGGCGGCGTCGAGGATGAGTTTCATGTGTGCGAACGTGCGCTCCGTTTGTTCGCGGAAATCGTTGTCGAGCCATTGGCGCTCCTCGATGGGGTCGTGCGGGTGCTTGTGGTAGCTCGGCACCGTGCAACGTCCTGAAGCGAAGATGAGCCGGGCGTCCTCGACCGCGAAGGCGGCGCTGAAAGGGCTGTTGAACTCGAGCTTCATGGGTTCGTGATGAATGGGGACGGTTTTTATTCCACTGTTCTCTCCCAAGGGCGGGAATATCGGACTGCAACCACGCATCCGGTTCCATGCATCGTCGCCACGAGCTGCGCCCTGACGGTAAACACTAACAGATCACCGAGCGACGCCGGAAGCGTCACGCGGTTGCCGTAAAGACGCTTGTTTGGTACTTTGGAGCCGTCGCAACCATTGATGATGTAAAGGATGCTCCCGGCAGTTTTCTGGTTAGCCAACCGGCGAACGCGAAAAATTCCGAACGCCACTCACTCTTTGGGAGGGAAATACGATGAAACGAAATCCTAATCTGAAGGAAGACCAAATGAAAAGAAGTTCACTTATCGGCTTGGCAGGTGTCGCGTTGCTTGCGCTGCTCCTGACTCCCGGCTTGGCCAAGCAGGCCGGCGCCGAGGCCATCAAGCTCAACATGGTCGGCTCGTGGCCGCCGAAGGTTTCAGCCGCCGCCGATCTCGGCATCAAGTTCATGGACGAAGTCAACAAGCGCGCCAAGGGCAAGCTGGTCATCACGTTCAAGGGCTCGCGCGAGGTTGTCCCCACGTTCGATCAGCCGGAAGCGTTGGTGAAGGGCGTCTTCGACGTCTGGTACGGGGCCCAGAACTACTGGGCGGGCGTCATCAAGGCCGGCTACCTGACCGAGGCATCGCCCTACGAGATCGGCGACAACGGGCCGGGCAGCGACCTGTGGAACTTCATGGTCAAGATGTACGAGAAGAAGGGCATCCGCTATCTGGGACATTATTCCGGCGACCCGTATACGGGCAGCCACTTCATGTACACTCAGAAACGGGTGTCCAGCATCAAAGACCTGAAGGGCCTCAAAATCAGGGTGCCCCCGCTCACCCGCTTTGTCGTCAAGGCGGTGGGAGCCGAACCCGTCACCTTGCCGCCGAGCGAGGTTTATGTCGCCCTGGAGCGCGGCACCGTCGAGGGCTTTACCTGGCCCTATTACGACGGCTTCACGCACTTCGGCTGGCATGAAGTCTCCAAGTTCATCATCAATCACCCGCTGTACCGAAACGGCATCGGTATCGCCATGAACATGAAGAAGTGGAACAGCCTGCCCAAGGACGTGCAGGACATCGTCCACGAGGCGGTCCGCTACACTCAGATATATTCCCTGGGCTGGGTGGCGGCGCACCAGGCGGCGCAGCTCAGTACCATGACCAAGGCTGGCATGAAGGTTATCAACTTCTCGAAGGCCGAAGCCAAGATTTGGAAGGATACCGCCGCCGATGCCCTGTGGGCTCATTACGAGACGGTCATGAGCGCCGGCGATTACGCGGAAGCCAGGAAACTGATGGGATTCTAACGAGGTCCCCGGCCCCGGCACCTGCGGGGTGACATCATTGCCGGGCCGGCCCGCCGTCCGTTCGAGGGCGGGCCGGCCCGGGGTTTTTAGGGGGCGATGGCGCCGCCGGGGTCGGCATCGCCGTCGCGCCATCTTTCTCGCTATTCTGGCCAATCCCCGACGGCTTTCGGTCCCCGTCGGGGATAAGGGACCTCTCGCATGAATGGCGGCGCCCGAGCCATCCGGATATTCGACGCGATCCTGACCACCGGTGGCGTGCTGTCGGGGGTGATTCTCGTCGGCGTCATGCTGACGGTCACGGTCAAGGTCTTTTTCCGGTACGTCCTGCGCGAGGGCCTGATCGGCATCGACCAGATCAGCGGCACCATGCTGCTGTGGATCACCTTTCTCGGCGCCGCCTGGGTGCTGAGACGCGAGGAGCACATAACGATCGACCTCCTGTTCACCCAGCTAGGCCCGCAAACCCAGCGCTGGCTGGGGGTCGTCAACTCCGTCATCTGCGCGTTCGTCTGCCTGGTGACAACCGTCTACGGGTTGACCGAGGTCATAACCTCCTGGCAGAGAGACATCCGCATACCGGCCGAGATCGAGATACCGCGGTACCTGAATTTGATGGTCATACCGCTCGGCACCTTCTTCCTATGGCTCCAATTCATGCGCCGCGCACTGCTTTATTTCCAAGGCAAGGAAGTGAAGCGGGCGAGCGTCGACGGCGACGCGTGAGGTAGGCGGCCATGGAGTGGTGGGCCTACATGGCATTTTTCTTCGGCGGCCTCGGCGTTCTGTTGCTGATGGGACTGCCCGTCGCCTTCGCTTTCACCCTGATCAACATCATCGGGGTCTATTTATTCTGGGGCGGCGATATCGGCCTCAGCCAGCTTATTCTCAGCATCGACAGTTCCATCTCCACCTTCGTGCTGGTGCCGGTACCCATGTTCATCCTCATGGGTACGGTGATGTTCCATTCCGGCGTCGCCTACAAGATGATCGACGTGTTGGACGAATGGATGGGGCGCATCGCCGGCCGGCTGTCCCTGCTCGCCGTCGGTGCCGGGGCCTTGCTCGCTACGCTCACCGGCGTCGCCATGGGCAGCGTCGCCATGCTGGGCTCCACCCTGGCGCCCGAGATGGAGAAGCGCGGCTACGCGAAATCCATGACCTTGGGGCCGATTCTCGCCAGCGGCAGCCTCGCCATCATGATTCCGCCCAGCGCCTTGGCGGTCATCCTTGCCAGTCTCGGCAAGATATCGGTCGGCAAGCTGCTCATCGGCATCATCCTTCCGGGGTTTCTGCTGGCCGCCGTCTACGCCGCCTACATCGTCATCAGATGCACCCTTCAGCCGTCGATCGCGCCGCCCTACGACGTGCCACCCACCCCGATAGGACGCCGCGTCCTGGACACCTTTCGCTACGTGGTGCCTTTGTTGTCGGTGATCGTCGTCGTCATCGGCACCATCTTCATGGGCATCGCCACCCCGACCGAGGCGGCGGCCGTCGGCACCCTGCTGTGCTTTATTCTGGCCAGGGCCTACGGCAAGCTGTCCTGGGAGGTGACCAAGCGGGCGGTGGGAGCCGCCGCCTCGATCTCGGTGATGGTATTGATCATCCTCACCGGCTCGGCGGCGTTCAGCCAGGTTCTCGCCTTCATCGGGGTCACCTCGGCCATTACCAACCTTGTCATCGACATGCAGGTGCATCCCATATGGATTCTCATCCTCATGCAGGTGGTCCTGATCTTCCTGGGCATGTTCCTGGAGCAGACGTCGATTGTCCTGGTCACCCTTCCCGTGTACATGCCCATCGTCATCGCCATGGGATGGGACCCCGTGTGGTTCGGCGCCATCATGCTCCTGAATTTGGAGCTTGCGACCCTGTCGCCACCCTTCGGACTGGCCCTGTTCGTCATGAAAGGAATCGCCACGCCGGACACGACCATGGGCGATATCTACCGCGCCGCGCTGCCCTTCGTCGGGCTCAACCTCCTGGTCATGGGCATCATGATCGCCTTTCCCGACGTGGTGCTGTGGCTGCCGAGCCTGATGGTGCGCTAGAGTGCGATCGTTTCAAATTGGCTCAATTTAAAACGTGAATCGCCCTCTATTTCTTATATTCGGGGGCTTATTCACGTCTTGGATCGCTTTGATCTAAGACGATAAGACCCGCGCGCCCTGGCCAAGATCCGATCCCCTTATCTACCGGCGGTCTCAATTTGTGCCGCTGGGCGCGTCCCGAGGCGGGCCCCATCGAGCCGGCCAAGCCCGTTTTGGCGGATGACGCGGCGCACGGTGGCGACGTAATCGGCGCCGGTCTCGGCATAGGGCCCGAGGTAGGCGGCCAGGACATGGCCGTCGAGAGCGGAGCCGTCGCCGCGTCGCGCCGCCCGCGACAGGCGGAATTCCCGATAGGCCGCGTGGGTGTTGAGGTTCATGGCGTAGGCGCGCACCGAGTCCAGAAGCGTCTCAAAGGCGGCGACGCGGTGGTCTCCCGAGCCTTCCCGCCGGTCTTGCGGCACGATCCCCTGGCCCATCGACCACTGGCCGAACAGGGCGTTGCCCTGGCGCGCGAAACGCGAGGTCCCATAGGCGCTTTCCACCGCCGCCTGGGCGAGGGCCATGGACACCGGAAGCGCATCGACGCGCCGCGCCAATTCGGCGATCTCGGGCGGCGAGGGAAGCGCCCGGGAGCCCTCTTCCGTGCGCACTTGGTAGCGCACGGCGAGCCCGGCGAGCCAGCGCCCGTCCTTTTCCCCCAAGGTAGCGCCGCGCCCGATGATCCGCCGCAGCGCCAACAGGCGGCGACGCTCTTCCCCAATCGATTCGTCGACGGCGAGGACCAGGGGCATGACCGATCTGAAGAATAGGCTCTTCCGCTGCTCCACCTCCAGGGCGTCGCCCCAATCCTTGGGAAAAGCGGACAGGTAAACCCTGGGGACCGGGGCTTTTTCCATGGCCGGCGTCTTCAGCGTGTAATCCAAGGAGGCGTAGTAGCCGGCGAGTTCCCGGACGGTGGCGATACGCTCCACGTCCGCCTCGCGGTAGACGCCCAACACCAGGACGATCACCGCGGCCGCCAGCAGCAAGACGGCGAGGGCAAGGGCGGCGGTGCGGCGCCACGGACGCCATTGATACTTATGGATACTTTTGGGTCCCACGGATTTCTTAGTCTTCGAGACGGCTGGCGCGTACTATATGTGAAAAGAGAACAAAGTCGCTCCCCGGCGTCGAGGGTAGCGGCCCGTTTGCAGGGTGAAGCTCATGGCGGACAGTGAACAAACCATTTTCGAAGTTCATTTGAGCGTCGGCGACGACTGGTAGGTGTATTCAGCCGCCCACAACGAGGAGCGGGCCGTACAGATCGCCATTTCCCTGTTGACCATGAAGCAGTTCGACGCCGTCAAGGTAACCTTGGAGGATGACCGAGGCTGCGAGAAGGTTGTCTACAAGAAAAAGGGACGGGGCGGAACGGGCAAGTTCGTCACCATCTCGCCGGTGGACGAAGCGCCGCTGTGCCGGAACTTGGAGGGCTACTACCCGTTCGAGTCGCGCCGCACCGTCGGCCGCGTGCTCATGCGCTACTTGGACCAGACCGGCATCACGGAGCTCGAGCTCATGCACAACCCCGGCCACATAAAATGGTTCTGCCGCAACGAGAGGCTTTACGTCCAGTCCGTGCAGAACGTCGCCACCGTTCAATCCAAGGCCAACCACCTCAATCAGACCAAGTGCGTGAATGAGGTTTACGCGGCGGTCGACGAGGTCACCGAACGCGCCAAGGACGCGGAAAACGCCTTGGAATATTACCTGTTGCTGAAAGAGAAAGGCATTCAGACGGTGGTCGACGCGGTAGCCGGGAACGTCGACGAGAAGGATCGTGACTTCATGATCCGCGCCGCCCTCGCCACCCACATCGGTGACGCCAAGGGCTGGGACCGCAAATTCGAGCTCACGATCATACAGGCGGAAACCCACCCCGGCGTGGAGGCCATGGCCTACGTGGATGAGGTGATGGCCGAGATATTCGACGGCGCCGATGCGGTAAAG
>DASCNF010000056.1:0-9892 GCA_036011345.1 Rhodospirillales bacterium
AATTCGAGCTCGGCGCCGTCCATAACGCGCGCGTCTAGTCCCAGTTGGCGAGCCGCAGCGACCTGTTCGGGGCTGGCGTCGACGCCGACCACCGAGGCCCCGGCGGCGGCCAGGCGCTGTGTCAGGACGCCGTCGCCGCACCCAAGATCGAGGATGCGTTCGCCCGGGCGCAACGCCAAAAGCTCGACGACCGGCCGGCCGAATTCTGGCACGAAGGCGGCGTTCTTGGCGTACCGCTCCGGATTCCAGGACTGCGATCGGAGATAGTCATTCCCTCCCCGCATTGGACTCCGGCTTGCTGGTCGCCAGGAATATGATCTCGCCCACCTGGTCCTCCAGGGGGGGGAAGTCCTTGGTTTTGGCGATGGCCTCTCCGGGTTCGAGGTAGGTCTTCTCGGTGCCCGGCTCGAGGCGCACGTACTTGCCGCCGAGGACGCCTTCGCTGGCGATGCCGGCCACCGTGTCCACGGGGAGCTTGATGCCGTCGGCGACGGACATGGAGACGACGGCGTCATAGGTCCCGGCATCGATGCTGAGGTCGATGACGGTGCCCACCTTGATGCCGGCGAGGAACACATCGGCGCCCTCGGCGAGGCCGTCGACCCGGTTGAAGTTGGCGGTGAGCGTGTAGGCGCCGACCGCCGAGGAGACCCGGCCGCCGCCATAGGAGTAGGCGAGGACCAAGGCGAGCACGACGATGACCGCCCCTCCGCAGACGATTTCCCGCGCCTCGCGGGCGGTCCACCGGGCGGCGGTTGGAAGCGCCGTGGCCGGGCCCGCGGGACCGGGCTCGGCGCTCATTCCGGCCGCCACGCCTGATAGTCGCCGGTGGCGGGGGCGCGGCGGCCGCCGCGGTAGTCGTGGCCGCGCGGTCGGTAGGCCGCCGCCGTACCGGTGAGGTTGGGCACGTGCTCCTTCTGCCAGGGCCGCGGCTGGGCGGCGCTATCGCTGAGCGGCTCCTCGCAGGTGTGGTGCAGCCAGGCATGCCACTCAGGTGGAATCTTCGAGGCCTCCGCGCTGCCCTTGTAGAGAACCCAGCGGCGCTCCCGCCCTTGCAAGCGGCGGCCCTTGCCCCGGTAGTAGCGGTTGCCGAACTCGTCGGTGCCGACCTGGGCACCCATGAGCCACGTGTAAATCACGGTCCCGGTGTTCATGGCGCCCTTTGCGTTACCTATTAATCCTTGAATACGGCCCGCGCCGCAGCGGCCGGCCCAACTATGGCACCAGGGTCAACCCCCGTCCAGCCCACAGAAGCGCACAGAAACGCTCGGAAGCCTACGGAAGCACACAGGAGCCGACGGCCGGCACTCCCCGAAACGGGTGGTTCGCGACAGATTGTTCGAAAATTTGCGGCGCCAGCGAAATGTTCTTGCACACCGCTCATCGCTTACTATATATAGTTGTTTTGCTGCTCTCCACCATGAGATGTTGTATTAATCACAATATCTAGTGGAGCGACGACTCAGGGAGCCTGGGGGCTCGCAAAAGGCCCAACGAAGGAAGGGCCCGAGCCAAATTGGGGGAAACATGCGAATCCGTCGTCATTTTACCAAACAAGGCCGATCACCCTACGACACCGTCGAGTTCGCCACCACATCGAGCGAGATCCGCAACCCGGACGGCTTCGTGGTGTTTCAACTCGACAACCTCGAGGCGCCCAGCCACTGGTCGCAAGTCGCCCGTGACGTGCTGGCCCAGAAATATTTCCGCAAGGCGGGGGTGCCGGCCTGCCTGAAGGCGGTCGAGGAAAACGATGTCCCGTCGTGGCTGTGGCGCCATTTCGCCGACGAGAAGGCGCTGGCCGGTGTGCCCGAGGACGAGCGCTTCGCCGGCGAGAACAGCGCCAAGCAGGTATTCAACCGTCTCGCCGGGACGTGGACCTATTGGGGATGGAAAGGTGGTTACTTCGACAGCGAGGAAGACGCACACGCCTACCACGACGAGACGCGTCACATGCTGGCCGCCCAGATGGGCGCGCCCAACTCGCCCCAGTGGTTCAACACCGGCCTGCACTGGGCCTACGGCATCGACGGACCGGCCCAGGGCCATTATTTCGTGGATTTCCGAACCGGCGAGCTGACCCGTTCCGATAGCGCCTACGAGCACCCCCAGCCCCACGCTTGCTTCATCCAGGGCATCAAGGACGATCTGGTCAACGATGACGGCATCATGGGCCTGTGGGTGCGCGAGGCCCGGGTGTTCAAATACGGCTCGGGGACGGGCTCCAACTTCTCGAACCTGCGCGGCGAGGACGAGCCCCTGTCGGGAGGCGGGAAATCCTCGGGCCTGATGAGCTTCCTCAAGATCGGCGACCGCGCCGCCGGCGCTATCAAGTCGGGCGGCACCACGCGGCGCGCCGCCAAGATGGTGGTCGTCGATATCGACCACCCGGATATCGAGGAGTTCATCGACTGGAAGGTGCGCGAGGAACAAAAGGTGGCGGCGCTTGTCACCGGATCGCGCTTGGCTAACCGTCACCTCAACGCCATCATGGCGGCGTGCCACGCCACCGCCCCGGAAGCCGACGAGGAAATCGGCGACCCCTTCGATCCTAAGTTAAACAGAGCCCTGAAGAAGGCCATCATCGCGGCGCGCAAGTCGATGATCCCGGAGAACTACATCCAGCGCGTCATGCAGTTCGCGCGCCAGGGATACACGGAGATCAACTTTCCGGAATACGACACGGACTGGGAATCGGACGCCTACAGGACGGTTTCCGGCCAGAACTCCAACAACACCGTGCGCATGTCCAACGCCTTCCTGGAGGCGGTGCTGGACGATGGCGATTGGGAGCTGATCCGGCGCACCGATGGCGTCGTGGCGAAGCGCGTGCCGGCCCGCGAGCTATGGGAAAGCATCGGCCACGCGGCGTGGGCCTGCGCCGATCCCGGCACCCAGTTCGACACCACCATCAACGAATGGCACACCTGCCCCGAGGCGGGCCGCATCAATGCCTCGAACCCGTGCTCCGAGTACATGTTCCTGGACGACACGGCGTGCAACCTGGCTTCGCTCAACCTCATAGCCTTTCTCGAGGACGACGGCGCCTTCGGCGTCGCCGCCTTCACACACGCCGTGCGGCTGTGGACCATCACCCTCGAGATTTCAGTGCTCATGGCGCAATTCCCCTCGGCGCGCATCGCCCAGCTTTCCTACGAATACCGCACCCTGGGGCTCGGTTTTGCTAACATCGGCGGCTACCTGATGGCGTCGGGCATTCCTTACGATTCGGAGTCGGGGCACGCCGTCTGCGGGGCCATCTCCGCCCTTTTGACCGGCGTCTCCTACGCGACATCGGCGGAGATGGCAGGCGAGCTCGGCGCCTTTCCGGATTTTGCCCGCAACCGCGACGCCATGCTGCGCGTCATCCGCAATCACCGCCGCGCCGCGCAAGGAACGCTCGACGGTTACGAGGAGCTTTCGATGCTGCCCGTGGTCCTCGACGCGGAAACGGCTCCCGACGCGCCGCTGGCACGGGCCGCCGCCGAGGCCTGGGACAAGGCGCAGTTGCTGGGCGAGGCCCATGGCTACCGCAACGCCCAGGTCAGTGTCATCGCGCCGACCGGCACCATCGGGCTGGTCATGGACTGCGACACCACCGGCATCGAACCAGACTTCGCCCTCGCCAAATTCAAGAAGCTAGCCGGCGGCGGCTATTTCAAGATCATCAACCGCGTCGTCCCGGCGGCACTGACGCGCCTCGGATACGCCGAAGACAAAATCGATGCGATGGTGCGCTACGCGGTCGGCGTCGGGACCTTGGAAGGCTCCCCCGCCATCGATCACGCGGCGCTGAGGGACAAGGGGTTCACGGCCGCCGCCATCGAGGTTGTCGAGAAATCCCTCAAGGAAGCCTTCGACATAAAGTTCGCTTTCAACCGCTGGACCCTGGGCAAGGAGTTCTGCACCGAAACCCTCGGCCTGCCCGGGAAGCTGCTCGACGACCCCTCCTTCGACCTGCTCGGCGCGCTCGGTTTCACCAACAGCGAGATCGAGGTCGCCAACACTCATGTCTGTGGCACCATGACCCTGGAGGGCGCCCCCCACCTGATGGACGAACACCTGCCCGTGTTCGATTGCGCCAACCCCTGTGGCCGCAACGGCAAGCGCTTCTTGTCCGTGAACAGCCACATCATGATGATGGCCGCGGCGCAGCCCTTCATTTCGGGGGCCATCTCCAAGACCATCAACATGCCGAAGGAGAGCACGATCAAGGACTGCATGGACGCCTACATGCTGTCTTGGCGTCTCGGGCTGAAGGCCAGTGCTCTCTATAGGAGCGGCTCGAAGCTTTCGCAGCCGCTCTCGGCGGCCGTGCTCAGCGACATCGATGACGAGGACACTGCGGAAGCCGTGGCCGGGCGCATCGACCCGGCTCCGGCCGCGGCGCGCGTCGAGCGCGTGGTCGAACGCGTCGTCGAGCGCATCTCCGGAGAGCGCAAGCGTCTGCCGGCAAGGCGCAAGGGTTACACCCAGAAGGCCATCGTCGGCGGCCACAAGGTTTATTTGCGCACCGGCGAATACGAGGACGGTAGCCTCGGCGAGATATTCATCGACATGCACAAGGAGGGCGCCGCCTTCCGCAGCCTGATGAACAACTTCGCCATCGCCATCTCCATCGGCCTGCAGTACGGCGTGCCCCTCGAGGAGTTCGTGGACGCCTTCACCTTCACCCGCTTCGAGCCCTCGGGCATGGTCGAGGGCAACGACTCGGTGAAGATGGCCACCTCCATCCTCGACTACCTCTTCCGCGAGGTGGCGGTGTCCTATCTCGGGCGTACCGACCTCGCCCATGTCGAGCCCAGCGACCTCAAGCCCGACAGCGTCGGGCGCGGGCGCGACGAGGCCAAGCTCGGCCCCGACGTCGTCCGGACCAGCGTCCTCGAGACCGTGAAGTCGCTGACCAGCAGCGGCTACGTGCGCAATCGGTTCCTAGTGTTGGAAGGTGGAAACGCCGCGAAAAGCGTCAGCGCGGCGGCGACGGCGCTGGCCGAAGACCACGCCGTGGAGGCGGCGGTCCACATCGCCGACGACGGTCTTCAGCCCCTCGACAAGCACATCCTCCTGATGCGCGAAGCCAAGCTCAAGGGATACGAGGGCGATCCCTGTTACGAATGCGGCCACTTCACCCTGGTGCGCAATGGCACCTGCATGAAGTGCGTCACCTGCGGTGGGACCAGCGGGTGTTCATGAAGATGGAATTCTCCAGGCGATCCTCCCTGCTAAACTCGGGGCGCGGCCCGGGAGCCCTTCCCGCCCGCGCCCCGCTTTTTTTCACAGGGACGGCACGACGGACGGAATGGCAGATGGCGCGGCACGCGCGGTGAGGGATCCGGGTCCACTGGTCGGGTCCCCGCCTGTGACGGATTCGGCCGCCGAGTGGCACCATGTGGTAGAACGCTTTCTCGGGTTCGTTTCCGGCCTGCGTTCCACGTCCGACGAACTCTGGGATGCCCAAGAGTCCGTGGCCTTGGTCATCGCCAACCTCAGGGCCCATTTCCGGCGCGCTGATTTCCTGCCTATTTTAGAGCCGCCGGCGGAAGATGCTGAAGACCACATGGTGGTGGGCAGTTACGGCAAGGGCACGGCCATCCGTCACGGCCGTGTCGTCGACGTGCTTTACACCGCAAGCCCCGGGACACGGGCGTGGATCGGCGGCGGTCGGGCCCTGACACGCGAACTCGCTTCCGCCTTGGCTGATCAGTTTTCCGGCGTCGATTGGGCCGACGAGGGATGGATTTCGGTGACGCCGGGAACCCCTTTCACGGTCAGGCTCTTGCCCACCTCGCCATGCCGCGACGGCGGTTTCCTGATCGAGAATCAGGCCAAGGCCACTCCCCGCGACCTCGGCGCGTGGCGTTACATCAACCCCGAGGTGGAGGCGGCCCGCCTGGCCAAAGCCGACGAACTCAGCGGCAACAAGGCGACCCACCTGATCCTCATGCTCAAGGCGTGGCGGCGCACCCACACCCTTCCCATCGGTGCCTTCGCGCTCGAGCTATTGGTGACCGAGTTCATTTCGGTTTGGAACTATTACCGCCGCAGCCTGCTTTTCTACGACTGGATGATGCGGGATTTCTTCTTCTGGCTGCGCTATCAGGGCGAGCGCCAACTAGCCATCCCGGGGACCCTGCATTTCCTTTATCTGGACAGTTCCTGGCAGACGGCAGCGGAACGCGCCTACCGGGGCGCCGAACGCGCCTCACGCCTCGAGCGCGACAACCGAGAGGGCGAGGCGCTGGCCGAGTGGCGACGCATCTTCGGTCCGGCCGTCGGCGGGGCGCCCGCCCTAGCGGCACCGGCGAGCTCGGCTATGGCAGCGGCGTCCTGATCTCTGGTGCTTGCGATCGCCGTGGCCGCTTATGGGGTTGGATTTGACCGCCCCAGGCAGTTAATCTATCGGCCCGCCGAAATCCACCATCCCAAGCAATTTCAGGAGAGAGAAGTCATGGCCGGAGAAATCGACGCGCGCCTTGCCGAGTTGGGTATCGAGCTGCCGGAGGCTCCGGCGCCGGTAGCCTCCTACGTGCCTTACACCGTGAGCGGCAAGCTGGTCTTCCTGTCGGGTCAGATCAATATCTGAAACGGCGAGTTTGGGCCCTCCGGCAAGGTGGGCGTCGACGTCACCATCGAGCAGGGGCAGGAGGCGGCGCGCCTTTGCGCCCTCAACCTTATCGCGCATCTCAAGAACGCCTGCGGCGGCGACCTGGACCGGGTGAGCTAGGTAATCAGGCTCGGCGGCTTCGTCAACTGAAACCCCGACTTCGCCGACCAGCCCAAGGTGATCGAGGGGGCCTCGGCGTTTTTCATCTAGGTTTTTTGGCGACGCCGGGCGCCACGCCCGCACGGCGCTCTGTGCGCCATCGCCCATCAAATTCCCGTGAGGACCCGTCAGGATGGCGGCGCGTTACTATAATGGCGAAAAAACGCTTTGACCCGTTCGCGGGGGGGAACTGCACGAAATCGGAATTGGGGAATAGCAGGCTGCGAATCATGCGGATTCTTCTAGCCGACGGCCACACGCTGATCCGCGAGACCCTGAGCGCGCTTCTGAAAATCCTGGACTCGGAGGTCGAGGTCCTCGAAGCTCCGGGGCTCAAGGAAGCCGACGCAATCGCGGCCCGGGAGCCCGGCCTCAATCTGATCGTCCTCGACTTGGTGATGCTGGGAATGGACGGCCTTTCCGGCGTCCGTCATATGGTGGATGCCTATCCCGACGTGCCCGTTGTCGTCCTTTCCGGGGCGGACGGGCGGGATAACGTGACAAACGTCATGAGCATGGGCGCCCGCGGCCTCATCCCCAAAACCATCGGCAGCAAGGACCTGATCAGCACTCTCCAAAGGGTATTGTCCGGAAATATCTATATTCCGCCGGTGACGCTGAAAAGCGGCTCCGCCTCTCCGCCGGCCACCTCTCCGGAAGGCGCCGCGGCGAACCCGGTCAGCAAGCTCACGCCTCGCGAGAGCCAGGTCCTCGCCCTCGTTGTCGAGGGACATCAAAACAAGCAGATTGCCTGGGCGCTGAACCTCAAGGAAATCAACCTCAAGGTCCACCTGCAGAAGGTACTCCGCAAGCTCGGCGTCTCCAACCGCACGCAGGCGGCGACCTTCGCCCTTCAGCGCGGCATTGCCTTAGACACCGCGCCGCCGCTTTGGAGCGTCCTGAAGAACTTTGGCCGGGGACGCTGGGCCCCTGTCATAATGTATCCGAATCACACGCCGGAGGCTCGCCTGTCATGTCGCTTCGCCGATTGTTGCTGCACGCCGCCCGCCACATCGCCGCCGACCCGCGTGTCCAGGCCAAGGCCGTCGAGATAATCGAGACGGAGATCAAGCCGCGCGCCGAGGCGGCCTGGCGGCACGCCAAGCCGAAGCTGGAAACGGTCAAGGCCGATCTCGAGGATATCGTGCTCGAGGCCGACCCCCGCATCGAACCCGGGAAGTTCGCCGTCAAGCTGAAGGAGCGCTTCATCGGCCGCGGCAAGGACCGCTGATGCCGGACGGCCGCGAACCAACCAGCGTCAAGGTTCTCTCCGCCATCTCCGAAGTGCCGGCGGCCCAGTGGGACGCCTGTGCCGGCCCCGGCGATCCCTGCATCAGCCACGCCTTCCTAAAGGCGCTGGAGGACAGCGGCTCGGTCTCGTCCGGAACCGGCTGGCAGCCCCATCACCTGGTCATCAAGGACGAGGCGGGCGAAATGCTTGCCTGCGCGCCGCTTTATGCCAAGGGGCACTCCTATGGCGAGTACGTGTTCGACTGGGGTTGGGCCGACGCCTACCAGCGAGCCGGCGGACGCTATTACCCGAAGCTCCTGTCGGCAGTGCCGTTCACGCCGGTCACCGGGCGGCGTCTCCTGGTGCGCCCGGACGCCCCTGAGGAACTGGCCAACGTTCTCATCGGCGCCATGGTTCAACTGGCCGAGCGCTCCGGAGTTTCCTCGCTGCACGTCAACTTTCCCACCGAGGCGGAGTGGCGGCGACTCGCACGCGCCGGGCTCATCCCCCGCCTCGGCCAACAGTTCCACTGGGAGAACAGGGGTTACGGGTCCTTCGAGGACTTCCTCGCCACCCTCAACTCCCGCAAGCGCAAGGCGGTGCGCAAGGAACGCCGCGCCGCGATGGCTGACGGCATCGACATCCGTGCGCTGTCGGGCGCCGACATCGAGGTGCGCCACTGGGACGCCTTCTTCCGGTTCTACCGCGACACCTCGAACCGCAAGTGGGGTTCGGCTTATCTCAACCGCGACTTCTTCGAGCGCCTGCACGCTGCGATGGGCGAGCGGGTGGTGCTGGTCTTGGCGCATCGGCAAGGCCATCCCGTCGGTGGCGCGCTCAACCTGTTGGGCGGCGACACCCTGTATGGCCGTTATTGGGGCTGCGCGGAGGCCCACAAGTTCCTGCATTTCGAGGTGTGCTACTACCAAGCCATCGACTTCGCCATCGAGCACCGCCTCAGGTGGGTGGAGGCCGGCGCCCAGGGGCCGCACAAGATTCAACGCGGCTATTTGCCGCGCCCCACCTACAGCGCCCACTGGATCAAGGACGACGCCTTCCGCAAGCTCCTGGAGCACCATCTGGCCTTGGAGCGCGAAGCCATCACCTGCGAGATGGCGGAGATGGCCAAGGAATCGCCCTACCACCAAGAAGGCGGATAGCTCTCCGGACCCCCGTTTCCATTTATCAATCTTTGCGCGCCTACAATGGCGACATGTTCAGCATGTTAGACAGGTACGCGGGGCGCGGCTTGCGACTGGATGATCAGCTAAACCTTGAACGGAGCCCGCTGGCCGTCCGCCTCGCCTGGGCCGGCGCCATCCAGGTGTGCACACCCCACCGCAAAGTGCGCCGCGCGCCCGGTCGCGGACGCAGCGTGCTCCTCGGGCTGCTGCTCGCCATGATTCTGGGTTCGGCCTGGACGGCATCAGCCTGGGGAGAAGAGACGGCATCGGCGTGGGGAGAGGAAACGCATCTCTCCTGCCTGGGCTGCGGCGGCGCCGGCAAGCAGGCCTCGGACGACTGGCTCAACCCTTTGCTCGAGCGCGGCAAGGCCTTGCGCTGCGTGCGCCTCGCTAAAAGATCGGACCGCGAGATCGTCGTCAACACCTATGACGCCTGCCGCATCGTCACGGTGTCGCGCAAACGGTCGGGCTCGAACCCGGTCAACTCGCACACCTACACCATGGCCCGCAACTCGACCAAGCCCCTACCCTTCCCTGGCCCCGGCCGGACGCGACTTCTCGGCGATCAGCCGTGCAAGGGTTAGGACGCGCCGCCCGCCAAGGCCAACGATCGCCAGTGTGTCGCCCTGCGCAGGAACAAGGCGAGAAAGACCGTGCTGGTCAACGGCTGCGAAGTGTGCCGCAAGGTGAGCCTCGAACGCATCCATGCGAACG
>DASCNF010000057.1:0-11388 GCA_036011345.1 Rhodospirillales bacterium
CAGATGGCGGTTATCGCCGTGCCGATGATGCCGGTCTTGAGCATCCCATCCGATTTTGCCGCGTCCTTTGCGGTGGTTGCCTCGCCTGTCGTTTCCGTCATGTCGGCCATGGGTCTTCTTCCCCTTCGAGGAAGCGATAGCATCCATCCTAAGACCTGTAGTAACTACAGGTTCAAGAGTTTGTTTCTCACGTTGCCGCGAGGAAGCTACATGACCGACACGGTCCTATACTTGGCCATCGGCGCCCTGGCCAAGGCTACCGACTGCAAGATCGAGACCATCCGCTACTATGAGCACATCGGCCTTCTGGCGCCGCCGGCGCGCAGCAGCGGCGGCCATCGCCACTACGGTGACGAGGCGCTGAAGCGCCTTAATTTCATCCGCCGGGCGCGTCACCTCGGCTTCTCCCTGGATGTGCTGCGCGCGCTCCTGGTCATGGCCGACGGCGAGGAGCGGAATTGCGCCAAGGCCGAAAGGATCGCGTCGGCACAACTGGACGACGTACGCGCTAAGATCGCCGATCTGGGGCGCATGGAATCGGTTCTTGACGCCATGGTCGCCGAGTGCGGCGGCAGCACCACGCCCGAATGCCCTGTCATCGAGGCCCTTTACGACCGGGGGGGCACCGGGGGGTGTCCCCCGGATTCCAAATGGGGGGGGCGCCCCCGCGACCCCCGGGGGACGGCCGGGGCCGAGCGCCATGCTACCGCCCGGTAGCCCACGCACCCGCTGGGGAGCCGTCCTCCTCGGCTTCGCCGCCGGGATCACGGCCGCTGCCTACATCGGCAAGGTGCCGCCGGCCCTGCCCCTGATACGCCCCGATCTCGGTCTCGGCCTGGTGGGGGCGGGATGGGTGGTGTCCGTCTTCAACACCACGGCCATGGCGACGGGCATGGTGGCCGGGCTGTTCGCCGATGGGCTCGGCCATCGCCGCGTCGTCATCGCCGGGCTGGCGATCCTGGGGCTCGGCGGCGTGTTGGGGAGCGCCGCCGAGACTTCCGGCGTGCTGCTGGCGACGCGTTTCCTCGAGGGCATCGGCTTCGTATCGATCATGGCGGCGGCGCCCTCCCTGATCGCCCGGGCGGCGGCGCCCGGTGACCGCGGGTTGGCGCTCGGCATCTGGAGCACCTTCATGCCGGTCGGCATCGCCGGCATGCTGGTGACGTCGCCGCCGGTGCTGGAGAGCTTCGGGTGGCGCGGGCTGTGGGTCGCCGGGGCCGTGCTCGCCCTGGTTCTGGTGGCAGCCGGACTGGTGAGGGCGGGGCGCTCCGCCGGGGACCGGGCGCTGGCTGCCGCCTCGCCATGGCACAACATACGCGTCACCGTCACCCGCCGGGGACCGTGGCTTCTGGTCGCCACGTTTTTCTGTTTTTCTCTTCCCTGGAGCGCCGTCATGGTGTGGCTGCCGACTTTTCTGGTGGAGCAGCGCGGCGCCTCCATCCCCGAGGCCGCCATGTTGACGGCCCTGGTCGTTATCGCCAACGTGCCCTCCAACGTCGTCGGCGGCTGGTTGGTCAACCGGGGCGTGCCGAGTTGGACGCTGATCGCGTTGCCCAGCGCCATCATGGGTCTTTCGGCCTTGGGGATTTTTTTGGATGCCGTGCCCGACGCCGTCCGTTTCGGCCTGTGCATGCTGTTTTCCGCCGTCAGCGGGTTCGTTCCGGGGACGTTGTTCGCCATCGTCCCCGTGCATGCTGCCTCGCCGCAACAGTTGGGCACCATGAACGGTTTCATCCTGCAAGGCGCCAATATGGGCCAGTTCGTGGGCGCGCCCGCCATCGCTTTCGTGGTCGCGGCGACCGGCCAATGGCATGCGGTTCAGTGGATATTGCTGGGCGCCGGTGGCCTCAGCGTCGTCTTGTCCTTGGCCATCCGCGCCGCCGGGCGTCGGAGCTCCGGGGAGAGGTTAACGACGGCCCCTTGACACCGTATCATATTTTGTTACATGACCTAGAATTACGCCGTGCCGAATTGAGCGGAGCGCGCTATGGTTGAGCTGTCCGGACCCAAACCCATAAGTGCGGCCGATGCGGTCGAGGTGGCCCGCGTCATGGCCAGCCTGGCCGGGCGCGTCTGGCGCGCCGGCCGGGCGCTACAGACGCGCCGTGGCGGCGGCGACGGCTTCCAGGTTTCCGACCCTTCCGTGGTGGGCAAGGCCTTCCTCAGGCTGGGCGCCCGCGTCATGGCGGACCCGCTCAAGCTGGCCGGATCCCTAGCTGAGCTCATGCGCGACTTCGCGGCGCTGCGGCGGGCGGTGGCGCGGCGCATGGCGGGGGCCGAGGCGGCGCCGGTGGCGGTTCCGGCCAAGGACGACCGGCGCTTCCAGGACGACGCGTGGACCGACGAGGTGGTGTTCGACTTCATCAAGCAGGCGTACCTCCTCATGGCGGGCTGGATGGAAGACACGGTGCAGGGCGCCGACGGCCTGGATAAGGAGACCGCCGGCAAGGCGAAATTCTACACCCGCCAATTGGTCGATGCCGTGGCGCCGTCGAACTTCGCCATCACCAACCCCAAGGTGCTGGGCGCCACCCTGGAAAGCGGCGGCATGAACCTGCTCAGGGGGCTCGATAACCTGCTCGCCGACATGGAGCGCGGCGGCGGCCGACTGCGCATATCGATGACCGATGCCGACGCCTTCACCCTCGGCGAGAACGTCGCCGTGACGCCGGGCAAGGTGGTCTACCAGAACGATCTCATGCAGCTCATCCAGTACGCGCCGTCCACCGAAACCGTTCATGCGCGGCCGCTTCTCATCATGCCGCCGTGGATCAACAAGTACTACGTACTCGATCTGCAGCCGCGCAATTCCTTCATCAAGTGGGCGGTGGACCAGGGCCTGACGGTGTTTGTCATGTCCTGGGTCAACCCGGATGAACGCCTCGCCGACAAGGGCTTCGACGACTACATGATGGAGGGGCCGCTAGCGGCGCTTGAGGCCATCGAACGGGTGACCGGACAACGCCAGGTCAACGTCATCGGCTATTGCATCGGGGGCACGCTCCTCGCCTGCACCCTGGCCTACATGGCGGCTAAGGGGGGGCGCAAGTGGAAGGGGCGCGTCAAGTCCGCCACCTATTTCACTGCCATGGTCGATTTCGAAGAGGCCGGCGAGCTCGAGGTGTTCATCGACGAGGACCAGCTCGCCCGTCTCGAGGCACACATGAACAAAAAGGGCTACCTCGAAGGCCACCACATGGCCACCGTCTTCAACATGATGCGCGACAAGGACCTGATCTGGTCGTTCGTCATCAACAACTACCTCTTGGGCCGCGCCCCACCGCCCTTCGACCTGCTTTACTGGAACTCGGATTCGACGCGCATGCCGGCCATGATGCACAGCTTCTATCTGCGCAAGATGTATCTCGAGAACAAGCTCGTCGAGCCCGGCGCCATCAATCTCGCCGGCGTGCCCATCGACCTTGGCAGGATTGAGGTGCCGACCTACATCCTGGCCACCCGCGAAGACCATATCGCGCCCTGGAAATCGGTCTATGCGGCGACCGGGCTCTATGCGGGGCCGGTCAGGTTTGTGCTCTCCGCCTCGGGCCATATCGCCGGCGTCGTCAACCCGCCGGCCGCCAACAAGTACGGCTATTGGACGAACACCAGGAAACCCAAGGACGCTGACGCCTGGCTCACAGGCGCCAAGCGCCACGACGGCTCATGGTGGCGCGACTGGGGCCGCTGGGTGGCGCGCCACGCCGGGCCCAGGACAACGCCGGCGCGCTGGCCCGGCGGCGGCAAGCTCAAGGTCATCGAGGATGCGCCGGGCTCCTATGTGAAGGTCAGGGACGGCGTCAAGGTGTGGGACGGTGGCTGATCGATGACCGTCAAATCGACCAATATCACGCGCGTCCAGCATCGGATGGCGCTGGAAACCCGGTGGGCCGCCAACAACCACAGCGGCGGGGTCCTCTGGTTGACCGGCCTTTCTGGGTCGGGAAAATCGACCCTGGCCTTCGAGGTGGAAAAGCGGATGTTCAAAGAGGGGTATCAGATTTACGTCCTCGATGGCGACAACATCCGCCACGGGCTAAGTTCCGATCTTGGCTTCTCGCCGGAGGACCGGGTGGAAAATATCCGCCGCATCGGCGAGATTGCCGCCCTCTTCGCCGATGCCGGCTCCGTCGTCGTCACGGCCTTCATTTCTCCCTACCGCCGCGACCGCGAACTAGCCCGCCAAGCGGCGTCCTACCAGTTTCACGAGGTCTACCTGTCGGCCGGCCTCGATGTCTGCGAGGGGCGCGATCCCAAGGGCCTTTACAGGAAGGCGCGGCGCGGCGAAATTCCCGAGTTCACCGGCGTGTCGGCGCCCTACGAGGCGCCGGAGCACCCGGAACTGACCATCGACACCGGGGAGCTGACGGTCGGGGAAAGCATGCAGGTTCTGCTCGAATACGCGGGCCGCGCCTTCGCCGAACCAAGCCGGATGAAGGTGAGAGGTGCCCTCGGCGGTTAAGAGTCGCGGACTACAAGTCGCGGACTACAGGTCGAGGGCCCGTTTGTAGAGGTCCAGAAGCTCCTCTCGTTGGCGGCGTTCGGCATTGTCCATTTTGCGGAGCCTGACGACCTGACGCACGACGGCGGCATCGAAGCCGGCCCCCTTGGCTTCGGAGTAGACTTCTCGAATATCGGCGGCCATCGCCGCTTTCTCTTCCTCCAGCCGCTCTATCCTTTCGACCACGGAGCGTAGGCGCTCCGCCGCGAAACTGCCAATACCCGCCACCATCGTCACCTCTTGCTGCCGCCTTCGGCACGATCCGGGAAGGGCGCGCCGCGAGGGCCGAACATAGTCGGCGCGGGCGCCGGCGCGCAAGCCGTTGCAGGTTCTTGATGTGGAAAGGCTGAGAAACTACCCTCTTGCCGAAAGGAGGGGTGCCTTGGCGATCTATGATTTCGAACGCTGCAGCGTCTATCTGCTCGAAGACAATTCGTATATCCGCAAGGTTGTCGAAAGCCTGCTGCATGGCATCAAGTTCGGCCGCGTATCGAGCGCACCGGACGGGGCGGAGGCCATAGAATTCTTCAGGGCCCTGCAGGCGGGTGCGCGGTTGGGTGGCGGCCCGGCGTTCGACGTGGTCATATCCGATCTGGTGATGGCGCCTATCAATGGCCTCCTGTTCCTGCGCTGGCTGCGCACCGCCAAGGAGTCGCCCAACCGCTTCATTCCTTTCATCATGCTTTCCGGCGCCGCCGACGCCAAACACGTCAACGCGGCGCGCGACCTGGGCGTGACTGAATTCCTGAGCAAGCCGTTCTCGGTCACGCCGGTCTACAAGAAGATACTCGAGGTGATCGACTGTCCACGGCAATTCGTCGCCACCCAGAGCTATTTTGGACCCGACCGCAGGCGCTAGGAAAAGGGCCCACCGGACGAGGACCGGCGCAAGATGAAGTCCGACGACGTCACCATCGTCTATTCCGCCGATAAGGTGGTAAAGCCGAAGGATGGACCGGATGTCTGGTATTTCCGGTTGTCCAACCATTTGAAGGAAAAGGTCGGCGGCATGGGGTCCGGCGAGCCGGGGGAGATACCGACAACACTCCTCGAGAAGGCCGAGGAGGAATTGGAGCGTGCCGCCCTGGACTTTACCGATTGAGCCGTCGACTACCTGGTCAAGTTGTCCAAGCTGTGTGACCGGGCGTTTGAGAAGGAGGGCACGCGGAGCGCCGAGTTCGAGGAGATCAATCTGCTGGCCCACGAGTTGAGAGGGCAAGGTGGCACCTTCGGCTATTCTCTGATCACCGTCTTCGGCAAAATGCTTTTCGACGTGACCGGCGAAGGGCGCGTCGAGGATGGCAACGCGGTGGGGATCGTCAAGGCGCACATCGACGCCATGCGCGCTGTGATCCGCGAAAAGGTGGCTGGCGACGGCGGCAAGGTGGGCCGCAAACTCCTGAAGTCGCTCGAAGTGGCGATCGAAAGGCAGACCGAAGTGAAGTGAGCGGGCCGCTCAGAGGTCCTTGACCGTTTCCTCTATGAGCATGTCGACGACGGTCGCGAAGGCTTCCTCGCGGCTGGCGCCGGCCGCCTCGGCGGCGGCGAAGGCCTCGAGTTGGCGGTGGGCGCCGGTGCCTCCCTTGACGATCTCGCCGATGTGATTCAGTTCATCGGTGCACCCCAGGGCCTCGGCGTCCTCACTAGTGAGGGAGATCAGCTCCTCGATCAGGTCGGCGCACGGCACGATCTCTCCCTTTCCGAAGTCGACGAGGCCGTCGTCGAGGCCGTAGCGTTGGGCCCGCCAGCGGTTCTCGTTTATCAGCATGGGCGCGTAAGTCCGCCAGCGCTGATTGTCGCGGCGCAGCCGATAAAGCATGCGCACGATACACATGAACAGCGCCGCGATAGCGGCGGCGTCGTCGAGCCGCGTACAGACGTCGGTAATGCGCATTTCGACGGTCGGGAAACGATGGCTTGGCCGTACGTCCCACCACAGCATGGAGGCGTCCTCGATCAGCCCGGCATTGGTCAGAATCTCGATATGGCGCTGGTATTCCCCATAGGAATCGAAGCGCTCGGGAAGGCCGGTTCGCGGCAACTCGTCGAAGACGCTGAGCCGATAGGATTTCAGCCCCGTGTTTTGGCCCTGCCAGAAGGGAGAAGACGTGCTCAGCGCCAACAGGTGGGGCAGGAAATAGGCGATCTGATTGACCAGGTCGATGCGCAGCTCGTCGTCGTCGATGCCGACGTGCACGTGCATGCCGCAGATCAAGAGCCGCCGCGCCACCGCCTGCATGTCGCGCGCCAAGACATGGTAGCGCTCCTTGTCGGTGTGCTTCTGCTCCGTCCACGACGAAAAGGGATGAGTGGAGGCGGCGATCGGGGCGAGCCCGTACTTGTCCGCCGTCTCGGCCACGGTGCGGCGCAGCCACGCCAGATCGGCGCGCGCCTCGCGCACGTTTTTGCACACGGGGGTGGCGATCTCGATCTGGGATTTCAGAAACTCCGGCTTGACCAGGTCTTTGATGCGGGTCTCGCATTCCTCGAGCATGGCGGCGGGTGGCTCGCTAGCGACATGGCGGGTGGCGCGGTCGACCAGCAGGTACTCCTCCTCGATACCGATGGTTAAGGGGAGATCGGCATAGGTCATGCTAAAAATGCCCCACCCGGAAGATATCCTCCTTGGTTAGAATGTTTTGCAGTGCATGGGCCAGGATATCAACCCAGCTTTCGACTCCCGCCGCGTCCTCAAGCAGGTCCTGACGGATTTCCACGGCGCAATTGGCAAGGCCAGCCGCGCCAGCGTGCCGGTCGATGGTGTAGGCGAGATCGACACCCGAATAAGGTTCGTTGTCGCCCACGTGCAGGTAGTCGTGGGCCCGCAGTTCGCCGATCAGCGGCTTGGCCAGGCGCGGATCGCGGTTCCACAGGACGCCGATATGCCAGTAGCGGTCCTCGCCCTTGAAGGACGGCGTGAAGCTGTGGATGGAGAGAAGGAGCGGCGGTGCGCCTCGCCGCCAGAGATGGGCGAGGGTGTTGTTCACTGCGTGGTGGTAGGGCCAGAAAAAGGTGTCCACGCGTTCCGTCTCATCCGCCTCGCCGAGACCACGGTTGCCGGGGACCCGCACACCGTCGCTTTGGTGGGGAATCGATTCGGGATCCCCGGGTTGCCGGTTCATGTCGATGACCAGCCGTGAGTAGCCGGCCAGGACCGCCGCTGCGTTGAGACGGTGCGATAGGCTGCGGGTGACGTCGCCGGCGCCGATGTCCCACGCCACATGCTGGCGCAGGCGGGCCTCGTCGACGCCAAGGCCGTCGAGCGCCGCGGGAATTGTTCGGCTCGCGTGATCGCAGATCAACAGCAGCGGCGCCGTGCCCTCGTGGTTGATGATCTCGCAGACCGGGGGGTCACCCGGACCGAGTAAGAGAGAATCGTGAAATACGAGTTCGGGCGCACTGTCGTTCATGGCCGAGCTATAACCCAAATATTCCGGCGATTAAGGCCAAACACGGAAGTTCGCCGGTCGCTGCCGTCGCGCCGGATTCTCCGTTTCGGCTTGATTCGTGTCAAGGTTCGTCCTCTCCGGGCGGACATAGTGTGCGGTTTGGTATGACCGGCGCGCGGCGGGCCGCTTGGTAGGATGCGCCGTGGGAGAAAACCAGCATGGGGGCCTGGGAGTGAGGCGAGAATTTTTCTACTCGACGATCGCTCGCCGCGCCGTCGAGATGAAAGAAATGGCTCGCGGCGTGAAGCCCTGGTTCATCTGGATGCTGTGCGCCAATTTCTACCTCTACGCCTTTTTTCAACGGGTCGCGCCGAGCGTCATGATCACCGAGCTGATGCGGGATTTCGGCGTCACCGCGGTACTCCTGGGTAATCTGTCGGCTTTCTATTACTACGCCTACGCCGCGATCCAACTGCCCGTCGGCGTATTGCTCGACCGCTTTGGCCCCAGGCGCGTATTGTCTGCCGCCCTATTGTTGAGTGGCCTGGGAAGCCTGCTTTTTGCCACAGCCGGGGCCTTGCCGCAGGCCTATTTCGGGCGCCTTCTGATCGGCGCGGGGGTCGGTTTCGCCCTGGTCGGCACGCTCAAGGTGGCGGCGGTGTGGTTCCCGCCGAAGCGTTTTGCCCTGGTCACCGGGTTCACCTTCATGCTGGGCATGCTGGGGGCCGTCGGCGGCCAGGCGCCCTTGGCCCTCGTCGTCGACGCGGTGGGCTGGCGTGGCACCCTGATGGGCGCCGCCGCCGTGGCTCTCCTCGGTGCGCCGCTCATCTGGCTCGCCGTGCGCGAGGGGCCGGAGCCCGAAGCGAGGATGACCCCGGTCCGCGATATCGGCCTCCTGCGCAGTCTGCGCCTGATAGCGACGACGCCGCAGACCTGGGTGTGCTCCATCTACTCGACCACGAATTTCGCGACGATGCTGGCCTTTGTCGGGCTGTGGGGCGTGCCCTATATGATGGAGGCGCATGGCCTGAGTCGTCCGGCGGCGGCCCTGTCGACGTCGTTGGTGTTGATCGGCTTCGGTATTGGCGGCCCCTTGTTCGGCTGGTTCAGCGACTACGTGGGCCGGCGCAGGATTCCCATGCGGGCCAGTTCCGTCGGCGTGCTCATCACATTCTCGCTCATCATCTACGGGCCCGGATTGCCGCTGTCGGCCATCGATGTCCTGCTTTTCACGTGCGGCGTTTCCCAGGGCGGCGCCGTGCTCGGCTTCGTTACGGCCCGCGAGCACAATCTGCCGGGCGCCGATGGCGCGACGCTCGGTTTCATCAACACCATCAGCGTATCCTCGGGCGCCATCCTCCAGCCCTTCATCGGTTGGCTGTTGGACCTCAATTGGGATGGCCGCATGGAAGGCGGGGCCCAGGTCTTTTCAGTCGAAGCCTACCGGACGGCGTTCCTTTCCCTGCTCGTCGCCTGTGGCATAGCGGTTATGACCGCCTTCCTCGTTCGCGAGACTTTTTGTCAGCGGGTCCGCGGGGAAACCTAGTGCCGCCCGCCGCTTGGACGGTGGCCGCCGATGCGTATAATCAAGAACAGCGCGGGAGGACTTGGTAATCGCGGCCGGTGTGCCGGAAGAAGGGGAAGCCATCATGGCAGACGACGCGAACGAAAAGCAGGGACTTTAACTTGGTCCGCGAGGTCGAGACCGCGGAAGGCTGGTACGTGCGGGAATTCAAGCGGGTGTTGTTCACCAAGTTCGAGGGCGCGTGGTCCCATCGCATCGCCAATTCGCAGCGGCGGCCGCGAGGCCGGACGCTTCCGTGGAGCGACAAGACCCTGGAAGAGGCCAAGCGTCGGCTCTTGCACTCCCTGGAAGAGTTTGCCTATTACGAGGAACCCGGGGGCGCCCTTCCGCGATAGGCTCTAATCGTCTTGGATCGAAACGATCTGAGGCGTGAATCGCTCTCTAGGCGGTGGCGAAGAAAGGCCAATCCGGCCGTCACCGCGCCGGAGGAGGAGACTATCGTGGACAGCGGTACAGAAGTATCGCCGGGCGACGACTCGGCCGCGAGCGAGGTGGCCAGTGCCTTCAAGGCCGTCTGCCGCATGTGTCACGGTGGTTGCGGGACCATCGTCGAAATGGTCGGTGGCACCGTCAGGCGGGTCTTTGGCGATAAGGAGAATCCCATCAACCGGGGCGCGCTCTGTTCCAAGGCGGGCGTCCCCAGTATCGAGCAACTCTACCATCCTGACCGGCTTGACTATCCGTTGATGCGGACCGGCGAGCGTGGTGCTGGCAAGTGGCGCCGGGCGAGCTGAGACGAGGCCCTGGAATTCATCGCCGAGAAGATGCTGGCCATCCGCGACCAACACGGCGCCGAGGGGGTGGCCTTCGGCCGCGGCACCGGCCTCAACAACACCCACATCGTCAGCCGCCTGGCCAACCTCTTCGGCACCCCCAACGTCACCGCCATCGCGTACTTCTGTTACGGGCCCAGGGTCGCCGTCGCCAAGGTCACGGCCAGCGGCGACTATTCGCAAAAAGGTTGGGACACGACGCCGATTCCCGACGTCTACGGAAAGCCGCGTTGCGTGGTTCAATGGGGCTCGCAGAAACGCACCAGCAACGACCATAGCCTCATCGGCCACATCCCGGTAACCGACGCGCTCCGGGAGAACCCTGTCAACATCGTCGTCGATCCGCGCAAGCCCAATGCCGCCGGCCGGGCTGACATCTGGCTGCCGCTGCGCCCCGGCACCGACGCCGCGATGGCCTTGGGGTGGATGTGCGTGATCATCGACGAGGGGCTCTACGATAAAGAATTCGTGGAAAGGTACTGCCACGGCTTCGACGAGCTCGCTGAAAGGGTCAAGGACTACCCGCTCGACAAGGTGGCCGAGATCACCTGGTGCGACGCTGAGGAAATCGCCAGGGCGGCGCGCACCTACGCGACCACGGCGCCGGGCTGCATCATCTGGGGCAACGGCACGGAGCAGCTCGGCAAAAACACGTTCCAGGCGACCCGCGCGCTGCTTGTGCTCATGGGCCTCACCGGAAACCTGGACGTACCCGGGGGAAACGTCTTTTACCCTGCACCCAAGCTCGAATATCCGGAGCTGTGGGACAAGCTGCCGCCCCAACAGGAGGCCAAGCGCATCGGCGGCGACCGTTTCAAGGCGCTCAATCTGACACCCTATGCTTACGCCCACCCGCCGAGCCTCTATCACACGATGATCACCGGCAAGCCCTATCCGGTGAAGGCCTACATCGTCACCGGCAACAACACGGTGACGTGCTTCCCCAACACGGGGCGCATCATCGAGGCGATGAAAAAGCTCGACCTCCTGGTTGTGATGGACATGTTCATGACGCCGACCGCCGAGTTTGCCGACGTGGTGCTGCCGGCGGCGGGGAACCTGGAGCGCGACGAGCCGCGCCTGCACCTGCACACCAAGGGTCCCCAGGCGACCTTCATGGACACGGTGTCCCAGAAGCTG
>DASCNF010000058.1:0-12092 GCA_036011345.1 Rhodospirillales bacterium
CAGGGGCGAGGGCATCGACGAAGCCATAAAGGACATCGCTACCGCAGCCCGCGACTATCCCCACGCCGACGAATACCGCGTGTGGCCGGGCCCCAATTCCAACACCTTCACTGCCTTCGATCGTATCGAAAGGAACACAAGCTCCCGTGAGCGGGTCACGTTCTCTCCGGTGGTCCATGTGCGTGGCGGTGGCGGAACCCTGGAAAGGCAGCTCTCGATGAAGCCGCTCGATACGTTCTGGGCGGTGGCGGTCATCCTCATCTGGGGGCTCAATTTCGTGGTCGGCAAGATCGGCCTGGCGCAGATACCGCCGCTGCTGCTGATGACGCTACGCTTCTCTTTGGTGGTGATTCTGCTCTTCCCCTTCCTCAAGGTGCAACACGGGCGCATGGGTCAGCTCGCGGTCGTCTCCGTGGCTCTCGGGGGGCTGCACTACAGCCTGATGTTCGTCGGCCTGAGCGGCATTGACGCCGGCCCCGTCTCCATCGCCGCGCAACTGATGGTGCCGTTCAGCGCCGTTCTCGCCTGGGCGTTTTTCCGCGAAAGACTAACCGCTTTGCAGATTGCCGGAATGATGATTGCGTTCGCCGGCGTCTACGTGCTGGGTGGCGACGCGGAAAGGGCGCCGCAGGCGCCGTACCTGCTGTCGGTGGTGGGTGCCGCATTTACCCTGGCGCTGGCGACCATCCTCATCAAGCGACTGGGACCGATCAGCATCTTTACCCTCAATGCCTGGATCGCGCTGTTCACCGTTCCTCAGCTTCTCGCCGCGACGCTGATATTGGAGGGTGGCCAGACGGCGGCGCTACGCGGGGCGGACTGGCGCGCCTGGGGTGCCGTGGCGTTCATGGCGATCATGGTAACCATCCTCTCCCATGGCCTGTATTATTATCTGGTGCGCAAGTACGAGGTGAACCAAGTGGTTCCTTTGACGCTGCTGACGCCGGTGGCGGCGGTGGTGCTCGCCGTTCTCTTCCTGGGAGAGGCGCTGAGCTTCGAGGTCGTTGCCGGCGGCGTGCTGGTGGTAGCCGGCGTCGCCATGATCCAGCTTCGCTTCGAGTGGCTGCGGCGGGTACCCCGGTGAGCGCCCTCGTCGATCGCCCTTCGCCCAACTTCGACCGCCGGCCCGCCGGTGCCGAGGCCACCATCGACATGCTGGTGCTCCACTATACGGGCATGAGGGATGCCGAAGAGGCGCTCGCCCGCCTGTGCTATCCGGCGGCCAAGGTGAGCGCCCATTACGTGATCGACGAGGGAGGAACGGTGTTTGCCCTGGTCGACGAAGGGTGCCGCGCCTGGCATGCCGGCGCCGCCTCCTGGCGGGGGCGCGGCGACGTCAACGCCAGCTCGCTGGGGATCGAGCTGGTCAACCCGGGCCACGAGTTCGGCTACCGGGCCTTCGCTGACGGCCAGATGACGGCGCTGGAGGGCTTGGCCCGGGACATCCTGGCCCGCCACCCGATCCCGCCGCGTAACGTGGTCGGCCATTCGGACGTGGCGCCGAGGCGCAAGCGCGATCCCGGAGAGCTCTTCGACTGGGCGCGCCTGGCGGCGGCCGGCGTCGGCCTGTGGCCCGGAGCGTCCGAACCGAGGGAGGCCGAGGGCGAAGAGGTTTCCACCCTGCTCGCCGCATTCGGTTACGAGACCGACCACCTGGAAACGACGTTGCGCGCCTTCCAGCGCCGTTTTCGCCAGGCCCGTGTCGACGGTGCGGCGGATGCAGAAACGGTGGGATTGTTGGACGCGGTGTTGCGTCTGGCCATTTAAGTTCCTACCTTCGGAGAGCCAGACGGTCGGATGGCTGCCTTCGGCGCGGTTTGCCGCGCCGGGGGAGGAAAGTCCGGGCTCCACGGGAACACGGTGCCGGGTAATCCCCGGCGGGGGCGACCCTAGGGAAAGTGCCACAGAAAGCAAACCGCCCGCCGTGGCGTCCATGGCGCATAAGGCGGGTAAGGGTGAAAGGGTGCGGTAAGAGCGCACCGCGTCCCCGGCGACGGGGGCGGCACGGTAAACCCCACCGGGAGCAAGACCAAGTAGGGGCGGCATGCCGGATATTCCCGGCGGGTAGGTTTCCGCGCCGCTGCCCGGGTCGGTCGCACGAGGCGTCCGGTAACGGGCGTCCCAGATGAATGGCCATCTCCCGCCTCGGCGGGAACAGAACCCGGCTTACAGACCGTCTGGCACTTCTTTTTATGAATTGCGGGTTGCGGGCGAGCTCCCAGACGGGGCGTCGCCACGTCCTGGAACGAGTCAGTGGCGGCGTCTTGTGGGCGCGCCGTCAAGAAATAAACGCAAGAAGAACATTAAGGGAACATAATTCTGCCCCATTCTTATTCTCTTTATTCAAATCGGCGGTTTTTGGGGAACTGCGGTTTTACCTGCGTGCTGCAAAGTCAGCGAAAATTTACGTTTTGGAAAGACTTTGTTAACCCAAGTAATGCAGATGATCCCATTGACGCCCATGAAAGCCCATGATATCCCATCAAAGACCGCCGTGTTTTCGTGGGGAAGATCGTCGCCACCGGAGGGATTCCAGGCGATGCCCGTAGCAGGAAACGTCGGTTTGTGGGGGCTGAAATGCCGTTATTGGTCGGCAGGTACGTCAACAAGATCGACAAGAAAGGGCGGGTGTCCGTACCCAAGCCTTTCCGCGGTTCCTTCAAGGGACAAGCCTTCAAGGGCATCTACGCCTATCCGTTGTTCAAGCATCCGGCGATCGAAGCGTGCGGCGAGGAATTCATGATGCGCCTCGGCGAGAGCCTCGACGACCTCGACGTCTTCTCCGACGAGCAGGACGATCTCGCCGCTACCATCCTCGAACGCGCCCACGCCCTTGCCTTCGATACGGAGGGGCGCATCGTCTTGCCTGGCGAATTGCTCGCCCACGGCGGCATCGCCGGGGAGGTGGTATTCGTCGGCCGTGGGGCGCGCATGCAAATCTGGGATCCCAAGGCCTACGAGGTGAACAGCGTCAAGGCGCTTGAGCGCGCCCGCTCCCGCGGCGCCACCCTGCGTCTCAGGCCCGCTAGGCCACAGGACGAGGAAAGCTGATCATGCCCGACGTCCACGCACCGGTAATGCTGCGCGAGGTTCTGGATATCCTGGCGCCCCGCGACGGTGGCGTCTATGTGGACGGCACCTTCGGCGCCGGCGGGTACTCCAAGGGTTTGCTGGAAGCCGCCTCGTGCACGGTGTGGGGGATCGATCGCGACCCCGTCGCGGCTAGGGGCGCCGATCTGGGGCGCCGCTACGAGGGGCGCTTGGCCGTCCTCTGCGGGTGTTATGGCGACATGGTCCGCCTGCTCGGCGACGTCGACGTCGATCGGGTCGATGGCGTGGCCCTCGACCTCGGCGTCTCTTCGATGCAACTCGACGATCGCGCCCGCGGCTTCTCCTTCCGCGCCGATGGGCCACTCGACATGCGCATGGGCAAAGACGGCATGACCGCCGCCGACGTGGTCAACGGCCTCGAAGAGAAGGAATTGGCCGACATCATTTACAGGTATGGTGAGGAGCGGGTGGCGCGCCGCATCGCGCGGGCCATCGTCGACGCCCGCTCGCGGACTCCCATGACCCGCACCGCCCAACTGGCCGATCTGGTACGCCGCGTCGTGCCGCGTTCCCGGGACGGACTCGATCCCGCTACCCGCACCTTCCAGGCACTGCGCATTTACGTCAACGACGAACTGGGCGAGCTTCAGCGCGGCCTTAGCGCCGCCGAGGTCCTGCTGCGGCCCGGCGGCAAGCTCGTTGTCGTGTCCTTCCATTCCTTGGAGGACCGCATGGTCAAGGGTTTCCTGCGCGAGCGTGGCGGCGCGGGACCCCGACCTTCGCGTCACCAGCCTCTCAGCGGGGAAGCCGCCTCGACCCCTTCCTTCCGGCTTGTCAAGCGGCGCGTCGCTAAACCGACGGCGCGGGAAGTCGCCGCCAATCCACGCGCCCGCTCGGCGCGCTTGCGGACCGCCGAACGCACCGCCGCGCCACCGTGGCCCGCCCCTTCAGGCCCCGCTGCGCGGCGACGAGCGGCATGACGGGAGAATAGGCATGCGCCCCGCCACGATTGTGTCCCTCTTGCTGGCCGGTGTCCTTAGCTTGGCGCTATTCGCGCTCAAGTACCAAGTGCAAGACCTCGAGGACGAACTGGTCGAACTCAACCGCACCATTTTCGCCGACGAGGAGGCCATCCACGTACTCAAGGCCGAGTGGAGCCATCTCAACGATCCGCGGCGCTTGCGTTCGCTGGCCCGCCGGCACCTTGGAATGAAGCCGGTTACGCCCAACCAGCTGGCCACGATCGCCGATCTTCCGCCGCGCCCGTCGGACACCGAAGGTACGGATGCCATTCGAGCCGGGGAGGGCCGCACCTGGTCCCTTTCCAGCGATGCGGTGGCAGGAAATGCGGGGAGGCGGCGCCAATGACGTCCCGCCAGCCACCCTGCCCGGCGCCGACGGCTTCCCCCGCCATTCGTCCCGTGCGCCTCGAAGGCATCCGTAAGCTGGCCCTGGAGACAGGCCGCAACCGGTTGCTGGTGACCGGAGCCTTGTTCGCGCTGGTTTTCATGCTTGTCGGTGGGCGTCTCATCCACCTCGCGGTCCTGGAGAGGGGTGACGAACCCCAGTTGGCACGGTCGGCTGTCGTCCAACCGACGGTGGCCGGTCGTGCCGACATCATTGACCGCAATGGAGTAATTCTAGCGACCAGCCTTCCGACGGCCTCACTTTTCGCCAATCCCCGTGAAATCCTGGACCGGCATGCGGCGGCCGACAAGCTGGTCTCGGTGCTGCCGGATCTCGACCGCGACGAGGTCGTGGCCAAGCTCGGTTCGCCATCGGGTTTCGTCTGGCTGCGCCGCAATCTGACGCCGACCCAGCAGTACGCGGTCAACCGACTGGGTATCCCCGGCCTGCGCTTTCACCGTGCCGAGCGCCGCGTCTATCCCCACGGCCGCCAAGCGGCGCACGTCCTCGGCTTTACCGACGTTGACGGCCGCGGAATTGCTGGCGCCGAACGTTACTTCAACACTCTCCTGCAGAGTGGCTCCGGAAACCTCCAGCTTTCCATCGACATCCGTATCCAGACCATCTTGCGGGAGGAACTGTCTGTGGCGGTGGCCGAGTTCGACGCCATCGCTGGCGCCGCAGTCGTGCTCGACGCCAACACCGGCGACGTGGTTGCCTTGATGTCGCTACCCGACTTCGACCCCAACAACCCCGCCGCTTTCTCCGGCCAAACCAGGTTCAACCAGGTCACCAAGGGCGTTTACGAGTTGGGTTCGATCTTCAAGGTGTTTACCGCGGCGATGGCGCTGGACAGCGGGACGGTGACCCTTGAGGACGGCTACGATACCTCGAAGCCGATCCGCATCGCCCGCTTCACGATCAACGACTACCACGGCAAGAAGCGCTGGCTGTCGGTGCCTGAAATCCTCGTTTACTCCTCCAACATCGGGGCTGCCAAAATGGCCCTGGACGTGGGCACCCAGATGCAACGGGCGTACCTCGGCCGATTGGGACTCCTCGACGCATCGGCGATCGAGTTGCCGGAGGTGGGGGCGCCTTTGGTGCCAGCACCCTGGCGCGATATCAACACCATGACCATCTCTTACGGTCACGGCATCGCCGTCAGCCCCTTGCAGCTCGCCGAAAGCGTGGCTGCCGTGGTCAACGGAGGGGTGCGCCGTGCCGCCACCCTTCTCAAGCAACATGCCGACGCGCCGCCTGCCGGGAGGCGGGTGCTGTCGGCCAAGACCTCCCGGCAGATGCGCTCTCTCATGCGTCTGGTGGTACGCCACGGCACCGGCAAGAAGGCGGATGCAATCGGTTACCGCGTCGGCGGCAAGACGGGAACGGCCGAAAAGCTGCGGGCCGAACGATATGACTCCCGGCTGCTGATCTCGTCCTTCGTTGGCGCCTTTCCCATGGACGCTCCGCGTTACGTGGTGCTGTGCCTGCTGGACGAGCCCAAGGGCCAGGAGAGCACGCGCGGCTACGCCACCGGCGGTTGGGTCGCCGCCCCGGTGGTGCGCCGCCTGGTGCGGCGAATTGCACCGCTCGCCGGTATAGCGCCGGCTCAGAGCGAAGAGTCGCCGTCGCCCGATCCTCCCCTTTTCGTTCCCGCCAGCGGCAAGCCGGCGAAGCTTCGGGGGCAGCGCGTTGTGGCTAATTGACCTGTTGGGAGGAGACCTGCCCGAGGTGAAGGACGAAGCAGGAACTGCAAACACGGACATCACCGGGTTGACCTGCGACTCCCGCCAGGTCGAACCCGGCTTCCTGTTCGCGGCACTGCCCGGCGCGCAAGCCGACGGCAGGGCATTTATCGGCGAGGCTCTGGGGCGCGGCGCTATCTGCGTTCTGGCCCCCTCGGGCACGCGGCTCCCTAAGGGGCCGCCGGTGTCCTTACTGGCCAGCGACAATCCGCGCCGCCTTTTCGCCCGGATGGCGGCGCATTTCTTTGAAAAGCAGCCGGCGACGATCGCCGCCGTTACCGGGACCAACGGCAAGACGTCGGTGGTATCGTTCGCGCGCCAGATATGGACGCGGCTGGGCCGCGCGGCGGGTAGCTTGGGAACCCTCGGCATCACCGCGCCGGAGGTGAAGGCGCCGGGACGCCTCACCACGCCCGACCCGGTGGAGCTGCACCGTCGCCTGCGCGACCTTGCTCTGCAGGGGACCGAGTGCCTGGCCCTCGAGGCCTCAAGCCATGGACTGGCCCAATACCGCCTTGACGGCGTCGAGGTCGCGGTCGGCGCGTTCACCAACCTGAGCCGCGATCACCTCGACTACCACGGCACCATGGCGGCCTACCAGGAAGCCAAGGCGCGCCTCTTCAGCGACATCATGAAGCCTGGCGCGACGGCCGTTCTCAACGCCGACGAGGCAAGCTTTCCCGTCCTCCGCGAGATCGTCAAGGGGCGCCGCCAGCGCGTTCTAAGCTACGGCGCGGCGGGCGCCGACGTTCGCCTGGACGCCATTGAACCCCTCGCCGAAGGCCAGAGGCTGACGCTGTATATAGAAGGACGGCCCCATACGGTGGACCTGCCGCTCCTCGGCGCTTTCCAGGCTTCAAACGCGCTTTGCGCCCTGGCCGTGGTCCTGGCCTGTGGCGAGGACCGCGAGGGCGCCGTCGCGGCGCTTTCGCACCTTGAGGTGGTCCGTGGCCGTGTCGAATTGGTGGCGCGTCATCCCAACGGCTCTCCCATCTATGTCGACTATGCCCACACCCCCGACGCCCTGGCCGCGGTGCTTTCGGTGCTCAGGTCCCACGTTACGGGCCGGTTGGTGGTGGTCTTCGGTTGCGGTGGCGACCGGGACGCCGGAAAACGCCCCGAAATGGGGCGTCGGGCGGCGGACCTCGCCGACATGGTCATCGTCACCGACGACAATCCGCGCCACGAGGGGCCGGCCGAGATTCGTCGCCAGATTCGTACCGGGTGTCCCAAAGCGCGGGATATCGGTGCGCGCCGGGATGCCATCGGGGCCGGCGTGTCGGAACTCGGCGCCGGTGATCTCTTGGTGGTCGCCGGCAAGGGGCACGAAACGGGTCAGATCGTGGGCTCCGAGACACGGCCCTTCGACGACGCCGAGGCGGCGCGTGCTGCCGTCAAGGAACTGGCCCCATGAGCGGCCCCAAAACCAGCCATGAGGGACAGGCACTTTGGACCGGCGCTGAGGTGGCGGCGGCGGTCGGTGGGCGGTGCACCGCTCCGTTCGACGCCACCGGGGTTTCCATAGACAGCCGCACGAGCCAGCCCGGCGACCTCTTCATCGCGCTGCAGGGACCTAGCTTCGACGGGCACGCCTTCGTTGCCGACGCCCTGTCCCACAATATAGCCGGGGCCGTCGTCTCCCACCTGCCGCTGGGCGTTGCCGAGGATGCGCCACTGGTGGTTGTCGGCGATACGCTGGAAGCCCTGGGCGAATTGGGACGGCACGCCCGTCTCCGTTCTCGGGCACGCGTCACCGGGGTGACCGGCAGCGTCGGCAAGACAGGTACCAAGGAAGCCCTGAAGCTGGCCCTCGGCGACCAGGGACCGACCAGCGCTAACGAGGGCAGCCTCAACAACCACTGGGGCCTGCCCCTAAGCTTGGCGCGCATGCCCGAAGACACCCGCTTCGGCGTCTTCGAGATGGGCATGAACCATGCCGGCGAAATCGAGCCCTTGTCCCGACTGGCTCGGCCCCACGTCGCCCTTGTCACCACCGTCGAGGCGGTGCACGGCGCCTTCTTTTCCTCGACCGACGAAATCGCCGACGCCAAGGCGGAAATATTCGCCGGCATGGAGGGTGGCGGCGCCGCGGTCCTCAACCGCGACAACCCGTACTTCGGGCGTCTCAAGACGGCGGCCAGGGCGCGGGACATAAAGGATATTCTCGGCTTCGGCGTCCACGCCGATTCGGTGGCCCGGCTCGTCGAGTTGAATATCGGCCCCGAATTCTCCGATGTGGTGGCCGAGGTGGCGGGCCACCGGGTGTCCTATCGCATCGGCATCCCGGGCCGCCATTGGGCGGTCAACAGCCTTGGTGTGTTGGCAGCAGTCCTGGCCGTGGGCGCCGACGTCGAGATGGCCGCCCAGGCGCTTCGCGCGCTCACCCCCACCAACGGCCGCGGCCGGCGCCATCGGGTGCGCATTCCGGGGGGCGCGTTTCGGGTTATCGATGAGAGCTACAATGCGAACCCCGCCTCCATGCGCGCCGCCATAGAAGTGGCCGGCCGCACGCCGCCGGATCCCGGGGGCCGCCGCTTCGCCGTTCTCGGCGACATGCTTGAACTGGGAAAGGAGTCGGAATCGTACCACGCCGACCTCGCCCCGGTGCTCGAGAATAACGGCGTCGATTTGGTGTTCACGGCGGGCCCTCATATGGCCCACCTGTGGGGCAAGCTACCGCCGCCGATGCGCGGCGGCCACGCCGCCAGTGCCGAGAAGCTGGCGCCGCTGGTGGTAAGCGCGGTGCGCCCAGGCGATGTGGTTACGGTTAAGGGATCGGCGGGTAGCCGTACCGGGCAGATCGTGCGGGCGCTGCTGGCCCTCGATACCGATGACAGCGGATACAACCCCCAGCGCGTGGTCAACGGGAAATAGGGGGCCGCCACGCATGCTGTACAACTTCCTCTATCCGTTCGCCGATCAATTCAGCGCCCTCAATGTCATTCGCTACCTGACGTTCCGCACGGGCGCCGCCGTCATTACGGCGCTCGTCCTGAGCTTCGTCTTCGGGCCTTATCTGATCCGCGTGCTAAAGAGTCGCCAAAATGGCGGACAGCCCATCCGTACCGACGGACCGGGAGGCCACGTGTTGAGCAAACAGGGCACCCCTACCATGGGCGGTTTTCTGATTCTGCTTGCGTTGGCCATCTCGACCGTGCTGTGGGCCGATCTCGGCAACAGGTACGTGTGGGTCGCCCTCGGCGTTACCGTCAGCTACGGCCTCATCGGATTCCTCGATGATTACCGCAAGATCGTAAACCGCGACAGCAAGGGATTGCCGGGTAAAGTCAAGATGGTGCTGGAGACGGCGATCGCCGTCGCCGCCACCCTGTGGATCATGCGAATCATGCCGGCCCCCCTAAGCGGCGCCCTCGCCGTACCCTTCTTAAAGGATTTGCTCATCGATCTCGGTTGGGTCTTCGTGGTGGTCGGCGCCGTGGTCATGGTTGGCTCGTCCAACGCGGTCAATCTCACCGACGGCCTCGACGGCCTGGCCATCGTCCCGGTGATGATCGTGGCCGGTGTTTTTGCCCTGATCGCGTACTTGGTGGGGCATACTGGGTTTTCCAACTACCTGCAGATTCACAACGTACCCGGAAGCGGCGAACTCGCCGTCTTTTGCGGCGCACTGGTTGGCGGTGGCCTAGGCTTCCTGTGGTTCAACGCGCCGCCGGCCAAGGTGTTCATGGGGGACACCGGCTCGTTGTCCCTGGGCGGCGCGCTCGGTGTCGTCGCCGTAATCACCAAGCACGAGTTGGTCCTCGCTATCGTCGGCGGCCTGTTCGTGTTGGAGACCGTCTCGGTGATCATTCAGGTGGTCTCCTTCAAGCTCACCGGGCGACGCATCTTCCGCATGGCGCCCCTGCACCACCACTTCGAGCAGAAGGGATGGTCCGAACCCACCATCGTCATCCGATTCTGGATCATCGCTTCCATCCTGGCCTTGGCCGGCCTGGCGACGTTGAAGCTGAGATGAGGGGGCCGGGTGTGATCGAGGTCGTTTCCTTGCAGGGTCGATTGGTCGCCGTCCTCGGGCTCGGCCGCGCCGGATTGGCCACGGCCAAGGCTTTGAATCGCAGCAACGCCGATGTCTGGGCGTGGGACGATGACGCTGAGGCGCGCCGTGTCGCCGCCGGGGAAGGCGTTCCCCTGGTCAACCTCCACGCCTGCGAATGGTCGGACGTTGCGGCGCTCGTCCAGAGCCCCGGTATTCCGCACACCCATCCCAGCCCCCACCTGGTCGCCGCCCTGGCCCGCGCGGCCGGGTGCGAGATCATCGGCGACGTGGAGTTGCTGGCGCGCAGCCAGCGCGACGCCCGATATATCGGGATCACCGGCACCAACGGAAAATCGACAACCACGGCCCTGATCGACCACGTCCTGGGGGCGGCCGGTCAGCACATCGAAGTGGGCGGTAATATAGGCACCCCCGCCCTGGCCATGGAGCCCTTAGGCAGCGACGGCACGTACGTTCTGGAAATGTCGTCGTACCAGTTGGAACTGTCACCATCCGTCACTTTCGATGTTGCGGTCCTTCTCAACATCAGCCCCGATCACCTGGAGCGCCACAGGGGCATGAGCGGTTACGTGGCCGCCAAAAAAATGATCTTTCAGGGCCAGACGGCGGCCCACACGGCCATCGTTTGTATCGATGACGCGCATTGCCGTTCCATATTCGAGGACCTCGACGCGGCGGGCGGGCAGGCGGTCATTCCGGTCTCCGGACACGCGCGCGCCGCCGGCGGCGTCTTCGTTTTCGACGGCGTGTTGCACGACGATACCGAAGGCCGCGCCGCGCCGGTGGTGGATTTGCGTGGCCTGACCACGTTGCCGGGTACCCACAACTGGCAGAATTCGGCCGCCGCCTATGCCGCCGCCAAGGCGGCCGGTGCCGCACCGCGCCTGATCGCCGAGGGCATCGGCACCTATTCCGGCCTCGCTCACCGCCAGGAACTGCTGAGGATCGTCGAAGGAATCGCCTACGTCAACGACTCCAAGGCGACCAACACCGACGCCGCGGCCAAGGCGCTGGCATGCTACGACAACGTCTACTGGATCGCCGGCGGGCAGGCCAAACACGGCGGACTGCAAGGCCTGGAACCCTTCATGGGACGGGTTCGCCACGCCTTTCTCATCGGCGACGCGGCCCAAGCTTTCGCCGACTCGTTGTGTGGCAAGGTGGACATCTCACTTTGCGGCGACCTGGAAACCGCCGTGTGGCGGGCCCGGGACACCGCTTTGCGGGAGGGCTTCGAGGACGCGGTGGTATTGCTTTCCCCGGCCTGTGCCTCTTTCGATCAGTTCGCCAACTTCGAGGCGCGCGGCGACGCCTTCCGCACCCTCGTCGAAGCCATGCCGGCCGGTCACGCCGGCAGGGCCGACGGCGGGCAGCCGGGAGGCCGGCCATCATGAACGCCTTGGCGCGCACCGACACCAGCCTATTGGGGCGCTGGTGGTGGACCGTGGACCGCTGGACTCTGACGGCGTTGTTCTTCATCGCCGCCTTCGGCGCCGTGCTGACCATGGCCGCGTCGCCACCGGTGGCCGAGCGCATGGGGCTGGAGACGTTTTATTTCGCACGCCGTCAGTTCGTGTTTCTTGCCTTGGGTTTCGTGGTGATGATCTCCACGTCGTTGCTGGCGCCGCGCGGCATCCGGCGGCTGGCCATTGCGAACTTCGCCGTCGCCCTCGTCCTGTTGGCGGCGATTCCCTTCGTGGGCGAGGAAATCAACGGGGCGACCCGGTGGATCAGGGCGGGCGGCCTGTCGGTGCAACCTTCCGAGTTCGTCAAGCCGAGTTTCGTCATCGTCGCCGCCTGGTTGTTCGCCCAGCGCCGCCTCGACGAGCGCTTCCCGGGATACGCCGTTGCCACCGGCCTGTTGTTGT
>DASCNF010000059.1:0-4783 GCA_036011345.1 Rhodospirillales bacterium
GGCATAGTGAGCGCGGACGGCGGTGCGCGTGCGATTGGTTTCGGGTTGTTTCATTTCACTGTCGCGTGGTGCTCACCACCTGTCCTTACCCGCCCATCGAGAAAAGTCGGCGAGCATAGGGGACTTTGCTTGTCCGGAAAGTCTAGCGCCCCTGTTCACGGATCAACAGGTTCCCGTGACATTACCTTTTCGAGAGCGGGGTTGGAAAGCCATGCGGCGATTAGATCCCAAGATGGGCGCCTTGGACATCCTCGTTTGATTGTTCTGTTCGAGGTCCCTTCCGCGTTGGTCCACGTTACGTGGCCGTCCCTGGGGAGGGAACTCTAGGAAAGAAGGAAATGTCGAGCCAGCATTGCCTGTTTCTCTTTATCGAAAAAGCCAACCAGGAAACGATCGACTTTCTTTTGGAAGCCACGAGCTATGCTCAGGCCATCCGCGGGCAAGGCGCAAACGCGCCACCGCCGTCCCGACAACTGCTGATCAGTAGCGAGGTCATGCGCACGATTTTGCACTTGGCCAGTGTCATGGCTTGGATCATGGGTCTCAAGGCCGCGCCGCCGCCAAGCGACAGGCCACGGAAGGATGGCAAGAAAGATCAGCCGCTCGGCGACAACGCCCTGTGCATGGACGCAAACGGCAGCGACGACGCGAGGCTGCCCCTCGAATTACGGGCTCTGCTGCAGAACAGTCACCGCCTTTACCTGCGCGTCTCCCGGCTGGATGCCATGATGCGAGAGGGCCCGAACGAGATCGATCCCGGCGATATTGGAGAATTCACCGCCCCTCTCGTCAGGCAGTGAGTCCGGAGCCGGGGTCAGCCCACGCCAATCCACGGTACCAGTTGATTAAATCTGCTCCTACGACGGCTTCCAAGGTGGTCTGGAAAAGGGTGCCATGCACCGGAAAGACAGCGAGGGAGCGCGTTTGCCTTCGGCACCGGGGGAGGATATCTTAGCCTGCCGTCCGGCATTCCTCCGGAAATGGCGGCGCGACCACAACACTAGTTCTATTGGAGCCGACCGTGGCGGATCACACTCAAGACAGCTTGTTGCGCGAGATCGACGAGGAACTGCGCCAGGAACAGTACGCCAAGCTGTGGAAGAAATACGGCAGTTACCTGATCGCCGCGGCGCTCGCTCTGGTCGTGGCCGTGGCCGGCTATCAGGGCTGGCAAACCTACGACGTGAAAAACCGCATGGAACAAGGCGAGCGCTTCGCTGCCGCCCAGCAGTTGGCGATGTCCGGAAAGACCGCTGCCGCGGCCGAGGCCTTCGCCGCGCTCACCGATGACGCCGGCGGTGGCTACGAGTTGCTGGCAAGCCTGCGGACGGCGGCGGCAATCGCCAAGACCGGCGACAAGTCCGGCGCCGTGGCCATTTACCGGCGATTGAGCGAGGATAGCGGTTACGACTCCGTCTATCGCGACCTCGCGGTGATTTTGGAAGCGCTTCTCATCATCGATGACAGCGAGGCCGGGGCGATCAGATCGCGCCTGGTACCGTTGATGGCGGATGACAACCCGTGGCGCCATAGCGCCCGGGAACTGGCAGCGCACGCCGCCGTCGGCGCCGGCGACCGGAAGGTGGCCCGCGAACTGTTCACGAACCTCGCCCGGGACGGCGCGGCACCCCAGGGGATTCGGTCGCGGGCTGGCGAAATGCTCTCGATCGTTGGCGAGTAACGGAGGACCCGGCTGGTGGATGGACGACAGGAGACGTTGCAAAGGTTCCTCATGCTCGCCGTCACCGTGATGCTTCTCGGTGGCTGCGACACCGTCAAGTCCTGGTTTAAGGAGGAGGAGATTCCGCCGCTTCCCGGCGATCGCATCTCCGTGCTTCTCCACGCTCAGACGCTGGCGCCCGATCCCATGTTCGCCACGGAGCGCATCCTGCTGCCCCGTCCCACGGTCAACCCCAACTGGCCCCAGGCCGGCGGCTACGCCAACCACGCCATGCACCACATCGCGGTCGCCGACAGATTGTCGCGGGCTTGGCAAACCGACATCGGCGAGGGTGTCGACGACGCCGAGCGCTTTGTCTCCTCGCCCATCGTCGCCAGGGGCCAGGTGTTCGCCATGGATACCGGCACCAACGTCAGCGCCTTCGACGCGGAGACCGGGGGACGGTTGTGGGAGATCGAGTTGACCCCGGAAGATGAAGACGAGGGTCACATCAGCGGCGGCGTTGCCTACGAGAACGGCCGCGTCGTGGTGACAACGGGTTTCGGCCAGGTGATCGCGCTGGACGCCGGGACCGGGGTCGAGGTCTGGCGCCGCGACGTTGGCTCCCCCATGCGCACGCCGCCGACCCTGCGCGGCGGCCGGGTTTTCGCCGTAACCGTGAACAACAAGCTCAACGTCCTCGACGCCACCAACGGCGACACCCTGTGGACGCACGCCGGGATGGCCGAGGCCGCCAGCATCTTGGGCGGCGGCAGCCCCGCCGTCGACGCCAGCGTGGTGGTGGTCCCCTATTCCTCGGGCGAGCTGGTCGCCCTTAAGGTGGAGAACGGCCGCGTCCTGTGGACGGATTCCCTGGCCGCCGTCAAGCGCACGGACGTGGTCTCGACATTGGCACACATCCGCGGCCGCCCGATCATCGACCGCGGGCGCGTTATCGCGCTAAGCCATGGAGGCCTGATGGTCGCCATCGACTTGCGTAGCGGCCTGCGACTCTGGAGCAAGGAGATCGGCGGCCTGGAAAGCCCCTGGGTCGTTGGCGACTACATTTACATCATGAGCAATGACGGAGAGCTCATCTGTCTCTCGCGCGACGACGGCAACATCTATTGGGTGCGGCCGTTGCCGCGTTGGGAAGATCCCAGGAACAAAAGGGGCCCTATTCTTTGGAGCGGCCCCATCCTGGTCAGCGACCGTCTTATCGTGGCCGGATCGAAGGGAGAGGCGCTCGCCATCTCCCCCTACTCGGGACAAATTCTCAGCAGGGTGGAGATGCCAGACAATGTCTCGGTCGCCCCCATCGCCGCCAACGGCAGCGTCTATATTCTGTCCGACAATGCCGAACTGGCGGCCTATCGGTAGGGTCTTATCGTCTTGGATCGAAACGATCCAGGACGTGAATAAGTCCCTCAAGAAAATAGAGTGCGATCGCTTCAAATTGAGTCAATTTGAAACGATCGCACTCTTCCTTCTCCCGGTGTCGAGCCATGAGCCTCACGGTGGCCATTGTCGGCCGTCCCAACGTCGGTAAATCGACCCTGTTCAACCGCCTCGTCGGCAAGCGCCTAGCCCTGGTCGACGATACCCCCGGGCTCACCCGCGACCGCCGCGAGGGCAAGGCCCGCATTGGCAATCTGCGTTTTACGGCCATCGACACGGCAGGCCTGGAAGACGCGCCCACCGATGCCCTGGAGGCGCGCATGCGCGACCAGACCGAGCACGCCGTCGCCGTCGCCGACGTGGCCCTCTTCCTGATCGACGCGCGGGTTGGCGTCACGCCCCTCGACGAGCACTTTGTCGATTGGCTGCGCGTCAAGGGAAAGCCGGTGATCGCGGTCGCCAACAAGTGCGAGAGCACGGCCGGCCAAGCGGGGCTGTTGGAGGTTTACGGCCTCGGCCTCGGCGAGCCGGTGCCCCTCTCCGCCGAGCACGGCGTGGGCATGGACGCGCTCTACAAGGCGCTAGCCCCCCACGCCGGCGACGCCGCCGCCGGGACACCGGACGAGATTCCCGAACGGTCCCTCAAGATGGCCATCGTCGGCCGTCCCAACGTCGGAAAATCGACCCTGGTCAACCGGCTGCTCGGCGAAGAGCGCGTGCTCACCGACGCCAAGGCGGGCATCACGCGCGATGCCGTCCACATCCCCTGGACCTATGAAGGGCGCGCCATCGGGCTTGTCGATACGGCCGGATTGCGGCGCAAGGCGCGGGTGACGGACAAGCTCGAGGCCCTGTCCGGCGGCAACGCCGTGCGCGCGCTCCGCTTCGCCGAGGTCGTCGTGCTCGTCCTCGATGCCGAGGCGCCGCTCGAGAAGCAGGACCTGACCATCGCGCGCACCACCCTCGAGGAAGGTCGGGCGCTGATCCTCGCCGTCAATAAATGGGACCTGGTGAAGGACCGCAAGAAGGCGGAGCGGCGCGTCGCCGACCGCCTGCAAACCTCGCTGCCACAAGCCCGCGGCGTTCCCGTCGTTCCCCTGTCGGCGCTCACCGAGCGCGGGTTGGGGCAGCTCATGCCGGCGGTGCTGAAGGCGCACGAGGCATGGAACAGGCGAATCCCGACGGGACAGCTCAACCGTTGGCTCGAGGGGGTTTTGGAAAGCCACCCGCCGCCGCTCGCCGCCGGGCGGCGCATCCGGCTGCGCTACATGACCCAGGCCAAGGCGCGGCCACCGACCTTCGTGATCTTCGCCAGCCGGGCCAAGGGCCTACCCGACTCGTACCTGCGCTATCTAGTCAATAGCCTGCGCGAGACCTTCGACCTTCCCGGGGTCCCCTTGCGCATCCACCTGCGCATCGGAAAGAACCCCTACGAGCCGACGAAGTGAAGGGTTGCCGGGTCACCCGGTGCGTTGGATGAAATGTCCGCCGAACTCGTGTTTATCAGCATCCGTAAATGTCCGCTGATGCCTGAAGCACAATCCCCAACCCTAGTGAGCCGCGTTCCACAACGTTTCCTAATTCGCTCCATTTAAATCCAATTAAGTGAAATGCGTGGCCTTCTCTGTCAACTGCGGAGCAATATTGGTCCAAAGGGCGGAGTAAAACTAGACCAGTTGGTGTGAGGCCGTTCGAGGTGTTGCGGGTTGTCCCGGTAGTCCATAG
>DASCNF010000060.1:0-8092 GCA_036011345.1 Rhodospirillales bacterium
CCTTCCTCGTCGTCGAGGCGGCGCCCGATGGCCAGGGAAATTTCGCGCGCGCCTGCAGTGACCAGCCGCGTCAATTTCTCGCAATGTTCGGACGCCATCCGGTTTGTCGGAACCGAGATGCCGAGGGCGGCGACGGCGAGGTTGGTATGGTCCCTGATGGGGGCCGCAATCCCAGATACGTCGTCCCGAAACTCGCCGTGGTTTTCCGCGTGGCCGAGGCGGCGGACATTGTCGAGGGCGACCTGCATCTCCGGCCACCGGGTGATGGTGGTTTTGGTGTGCCGGTGGAGGTTCCCGCGCAGGATGCGCTCCGCCTCGGTGCGGGGCCGGAAAGCCAGGATGGCCTTGCCGTTGGCCACGCAATGGGGGGGCAGGTGGGCGCTCAATTGGATATTCGGGCGCGTCCCCTTGTTCGAATCCAGCTTGTCCAGGAAAACCATGTAGCCTTCGTCGGAGAGGACCGTGAGGTGGACCGTCTCCGAGGTCGCGGCGTGCAGCCGTGCCATCACCGGCTGGGCGAGGTCGCGTATGTCCAGTTTGGCCGCCGCCATGTGGCCCAGTTTGATGAGTCGCAAGCCGAGGCGGTATTTTGCGGTATCCGGATCGCGAAGCACGTAGTTCCGTTGGACAAGGGTGGTGACGAACCGGGAGACGGACCCCTTGGACAGTCCGAGCCGGCGACTGAGATCGGTAATCCCCAGCGGCTGGCCGGCGGTGGAGAGCTCTTCCAGGATACCGAGGCCACGATCGAGAGATTGCACCGTAGACCTTCGACTGCTGTTCGCCATAGCGAAACACCATAACGCAATTGCGTACAACCTATTATCGTGTCCATTGCCGTGAGTCAAGCTGAACGGGATTCGGAAAGGCGCCCCGGCATGGCCATTGTTGATGTCGGTTTTCGGCCCCGTTGTCGAGCCAGCGGCCCCATTCCCGACGCCTTGCGATGCCGGCGCTTCGCCGCAAACCCCTTGAACGCACATCGGATCGCCCGTAAGAGACCCGTACGTGACAGTGCCCGCCGCCCCCGATGCGCGGCGCCATTTCGCCAACGGCAACGGGAGGACCAGCCATGGCCGATAATCGACCCACCATCGCCATCCTCGGCGGCACGGGCGCCGTCGGTGCCGGCCTCGCCTGGCGGTGGGCCAGGGCGGGATACCCGGTGATCATCGGCTCGCGGGCCGCCGAAAAGGCCGAACACGCGGTGCGCGAGGTTGCAGAGCGGGCACCGGGCGCGGCGCTGTCCGGGTTTGAGAACCTGGCCGCCGCCGCGGCCGCCGACATCGTCGTCCTCACCGTCCCCTATGCCAACCACGGCGCTATGCTGGAGGCGCTCAAGGACACCGTTCAGGGAAAGATATTCGTCGACGTGACCGTGCCCCTGGCGCCGCCCAAGGTGAACCGGGTGCAACTGCCCGACGGCGGCTCGGTGGCCAAGGCGGCACAGGAATATCTGGGGTCCGGCGTCAAGGTGGTCTCCGCCCTGCACAACGTGGCCGCCGCCCATCTCAGCGACGACCACGGGGCGCCCGACTGCGACGTGCTAGTGTGCGGCGACGACGCGGACGCCCGCCAGCAGGTTGTCGAATTGATCGAGGCGGCGGGCCTCAAGGGCTGGCACGCCGGTCCTATCGACAACTCAGTGGTGGCCGAGGCGTTGACTTCGGTGCTCATCTTCATGAACCGCCGCTACAAAATCGACGGCGCCGGCATCCGTATCACGGGCGATCCCGAGGAGTAGCATGATCACTTGCCGGGATTGGGCGGCGTGATTGGCAAGCGGCTACAGCTCGTCGCTTTGCCCGGGTTGCCCCTGGTCGAGGCGGGGGCCGACCTCGCCGCCCTGATCTCGGCGGCCGGCGCGGCGGCGGGCGAGGCGTTGGCCGACGGCGACGTCGTTGTCGTTGCCCAGAAGATCGTCTCCAAGGCGGAGGGCTGCGCCGTGGACCTCGCCACGGTAGAGCCCTCGGTGAGGGCCCGCGAGTTGGCCCGCCAGGTCGACAAGGATCCCCGGCTGGTCGAGCTCATTCTCGCCGAATCTTCTGAGGTCTTGCGTCATCGTGCCGGTGTCCTGGTGGTGGTTCATCGGCTCGGCCTGGTTCTCGCCAACGCCGGCATCGACGGCTCCAACGTGGATCGCCAAGGTGGCGCCGAGCGGGTGCTCCTGCTGCCCGAGGATCCGGACGGCACGGCGGCCCGCCTGCGCGCCGCCTTTGCCAAGCGTCCCGGCGCCGACGTCGCCGTCATCATCAGCGACAGTGTCGGGCGCGCCTGGCGTCAGGGGACGGTGGGAGTGGCGCTGGGAGCGGCGGGCCTGCCGGCGCTGCTCGATCTGCGTGGACAGCGCGATTTGTTCGGACAGCCCTTGCGGGTCTCCGAGGTCGGCCTCGCCGACGAGATCGCCGCTGCCGCCTCGCTCCTGCAGGGCCAGGGCAACGAGGGCGCTCCGGTGGTCGTAGTACGCGGCCTCGATTGGCAAGGGGCGGGGCAGGGCACGGCCGCTGACCTCATCCGCCCCAAGGCAATGGACCTGTTCCGGTGAAAGCGTCAGATGTGCGCTGCGTCGCCCTTTCCGGCGGCATCGGCGGCGCCAAGCTGGCCGTCGGTTTGTCCAAGGTGCTGGTGCCGGGCGAGCTTCTCGTCGTCGCCAACACCGGCGACGATTTCGAGCACCTGGGCCTTAACGTTTGTCCCGACATCGACACCCTGACCTACACCCTGGCCGAGATCAACGACTCGCAAACCGGCTGGGGGCGGGCCGGGGAGACGTGGAATTTCATGGCCGCGCTGGAGGCGATTGGCGGCGAGACATGGTTCCGCCTCGGCGATGGCGACCTCGCGCTGCACGTCGAGCGCACGCGCCGCTTGGCCTCCGGAGAAAGCTTGGAGGCCATCACCGCCGACGTGGCGCGGCAACTCGGCGTCGAGCACCGCATCGTGCCGATGAGCGACGATCGCGTGCGCACCATCGTCGAGACCGCGGACGGCGACCTTGCATTCCAGGAATACTTTGTTCACCAGGGGTGCGGGCCCCGGGTCTCGGGCTTTCGTTTCGACGGGGCGGCGGCGGCGCGCCCCAGACCGGTGCTCCTCGACGCCCTCGCCGGGCCGGCTTTGGAGGCGGTGGTCATCTGTCCCTCCAACCCGTTTATCAGCATCGATCCTATCGTGGCGCTGCCGGCCCTCCGCGAGGCGTTGCTCGCCTGCCATGCGCCGGTGGTCGCTGTGTCGCCCATTGTCGGCGGCGCCGCGCTCAAGGGGCCGACGGCGAAGATCATGGGCGAACTCGGGCTGCCGGTGACGGCGGCGGCGGTGGCCGGCCACTACGGTGTGTTGCTCGACGGTTTCCTGGTCGATGCCACGGATGTAACCGATGCGTCGAGCGAGCCTGCAATCGAGGTGGCGCCGGCCGATGTGGTGATGGACAGCCTCGAGGACCGGGTGAGGCTGGCCGGTGAAGCACTGGATTTCGCGCGCCGCCTCGTCCGCTAAACCGCCCCTGTCAAGCGGCGGGGACAGTTGATATAATCGCCGCCCCTCGGCCCCACAAAGACAAAGAAAAAGGACCAAAAAAAATATGTGGGCGGTGATTCCCGTCAAGGATCTGGCCAATGCCAAGCAGCGTCTGGCCGAAGCTTTGGACCAATCCGAGCGGCGGCGGCTTTTCCGTTGCATGTTCGAGGATGTGCTCGCCACCGTGTCGCGGGCGCGCCGGCTGGCCGGCGTCATGGTGGTGACGCGCGACGCCACGGCGACTCAGATAGCCCGAGAGCGCGGCGCCCGGGTGCTGCGCGAAGACCAAAACCGGGGCCAGAGCGCCGCCGTCGGCCACGCCGCGGCCATGCTGGCGGGCGAAGGGGTAGCGGGTATGCTCACCCTGCCCGGCGACGTGCCCCTGGTGACGGAAGAGGAGATCGCGGTGGTCCTCGATGCCCATGGTGGGGCCCACGGCGCGGCACCGGCACTCTCCATCGTGCCGGCGCGCGACGGCCGCGGCTCCAACTGCATGGCGCTGACGCCGGCCGGTGTCATTCCCTTCCATTTCGGCGACGACAGCTTCCTGCTGCATCTTGAAGAGGCGCGCCGGTGCGGCATCGAGGTGCGCATCCTGGAGTTGCCCGGCCTTGGCCTCGACATCGACACTCCAGCCGATTTGCGCGAGCTTTTGCGCCGCCCTGGGGCGGGCGCCGTCCACGCCTATCTCGAGACGAGCGACATCGCGGCGCGCCTGGAATCCTATGAAACATTTGTGGCGCCTTCGCTGGCCGTCGAAGTTTCCGCTTGAGGCCGCTTGGCATGGCCAATAGCAGCGCGTTGCTGGCATCCACCGCCGCAGGTTGTTGGCCCCATCAGCTCGATCGAGATGAAGCGGCCAGTCTTTCCACGGAAACCGACACGGCGGCCTTGATGACGACGGCGGCGGCCCTGCGCGACGCCGGGCACGGCGATGTCGTTACCTATTCGCGCAAGGTGTTCATCCCTCTGACGCGGCTGTGCCGCGACGTCTGCCACTACTGCACTTTCGCGGCGCCGCCCAGGCGCGGCGAGGCCGCCTACATGACGCCGGACGAGGTGCTGGCCGTGGCACGGGCCGGCTCGGCGCAAGGTTGCAAGGAGGCGCTGTTCACCCTCGGTGATAAGCCGGAGCTGCGCTACCGCGCGGCGCGGGACGAACTCGTCGCCCTCGGGCACGGGACGACGATTTCCTACCTCGCCCAGATGATGCGCCTAGTTTTCGAGGAGACCGGCCTTTTGCCCCACCCCAACCCCGGCGTCATGAGCGCTGGCGACATCGCGGCGCTGAGAAGGGGCTCGATTTCCCAGGGCCTGATGCTGGAAAGCACGGCGCCCGGGCTGTCGCGAAAGGGTGGGGCGCACCACGGCTCGCCCGACAAGGACCCGGCTCGGCGCCTGGAAACCGTACGTCTTGCCGGGGCGGCGGGGGTGCCCTTCACCTCGGGTATCCTCATCGGCATCGGCGAGACCCGCCTAGAACGCATTGAGGCCCTGCTGGCCTTGCGCGACCTCGACGACCGCTACGGCCATATCCAGGAGATCATCGTCCAGAACTTCCGCGCCAAGCCGGGGACGCGCATGGCGCAAGCGCCGGAGCCGGCGCTCGACGAGCTTCTATGGACCATCGCCGTGGCGCGCCTCTTGTTCGGGGCTGAGGCCAACATCCAGGCGCCGCCCAACCTTAGCCCCGGCGCCCTGGGGCGGCTGGTGGATGCCGGCATCAACGACTGGGGCGGCGTCTCGCCGGTGACGCCGGACCACGTCAACCCGGAGGCTCCGTGGCCTCATCTCGACGGTCTGGCGCAACAAACGGCGGCGGCGGGCAAGGTATTGACTGAGCGCCTGACCCTCTATCCGGCCTATGCGCGTAACCCGGAGCGCTGGTTGGACGGGGCGTTGCGCGGTCGCGTCCTCCAAGCCACCGACGCCGAGGGGTACGCGCGGACCGGGGAATGGTGCGCTGGCGCCGATGTTCTCGTGCCGGAGATTTTATCGCCCGCCGTGCCGTCCTCCGGCAATATCGGCAACAATGCCATCTTGGAGCGCATCCTGGGGCGCGCGCTCGGCGGCGTCGAACTCGGGGAAGGGGAGATCGTCCGTCTCTTCCAGGCGCGCGGCGAGGCGTTTGCCGCCGTCATCGAAGCCGCCGACGGCTTGCGCGCCCAGGTCAAAGGTGACACCGTCACCTACGTGGTCAACCGCAACATCAACTACACCAACGTCTGCTACTTCAAGTGCCGGTTCTGCGCGTTCTCCAAGGGCCGGCCCGGCGACAACCTGCGCGGCCGTCCCTACGACCTCGGCATCGAAGAGATCGAGCGCCGGGGGCGCGAGGCATGGGCGCGCGGCGCCACCGAGCTGTGCCTGCAGGGCGGCATCCATCCCGATTACGACGGGGACACCTATGTCGATATCTGCCGGCGCCTCAAGCGGGCTTTGCCCGGCATGCACCTGCACGCCTTTTCGCCCCTCGAGGTGTGGCAGGGGGCGAAGACGCTGGGTGTGGTGCTGCCCGAGTTCCTGGCCCGTCTCGCCGACGCCGGCCTCGGCACCCTGCCAGGCACCGCCGCCGAAATCCTCGACGACGAGGTGCGCGCCGTCATCTGCCCCGACAAGCTGACCACCCGGCAGTGGGTGGAAGTGATGGAGACAGTGCACGGCACCGGATTCCGGACCACGGCGACCATCATGTTCGGCCATGTGGAAGGCCCCGAGCACTGGGCACGCCATCTGCTCCACGTGCGCCGTCTACAAGCGCGCACCGGCGGTTTCACGGAGTTCGTGCCGCTGCCCTTCGTGGCCATGGAGGCGCCGCTCTACCGCAAGGGTGGCGCCCGGCGCGGCCCCACCTTCCGCGAGGCGGTGCTCATGCACGCGGTGGCGCGCTTGGCGCTGCATCCCCTGATCCCCAACATCCAGGCGTCGTGGACGAAGTTGGGGCCGGACGGCGCTGCCGCCTGCTTGCTAGCCGGCGTCAACGATCTCGGCGGCACCCTAATGAACGAGAGCATCACCCGCGCCGCCGGCGCCGCCCACGGCCAGGAGATGGCGCCGAAGCGCATGGAGGCGTTGATCCGCGCCGCCGGGCGGGTCCCCATGCAGCGTACCACGGCTTACGCCGAGGCGTCGGCCGAGCGCGTCGCCGCTTCCCGGGACGCACCGCCGCTCACGCCGCCGGTCAACACGCCGCTGTCGGAAGACACTCGGCGCGCTAGCCGGCGTCCGGCCCGCGACCTCGTGCGGCCCGGGCTCGAGGTGGAGGCGGCGGGTCCGCCGGCTTACTTCGAGTAAGACTGGGGAATATGGAAACCGGTCCGGTTGTGGCGATAATCCGCCCTCTGGCGGGTGCTGGCGTTACCTCAATTCCTCGGGCAATTGCTCCTTGGCGAGGGTGACGGCCTGGCCGGCATCCTGGGCGTAGCCATCAGCGCCGATTTGATCGGCGAACATTTGGTTTACCGGCGCGCCGCCGACGATCACCTTCACATCGTCCCTTAGCCCGGCCGCCGCCAGGGCCTCGATGACCTCCTTCATTTGTGGCATCGTCGTCGTCAGCAGCGCCGACAAGGCCAGTACATCCGGCCTGTGTTCGCGCACTTGTTCGACGATGATGTCGGTGCTGACGTTGACGCCCATGTCAATGACCTCGAAACCGGTTCCCTTCATCATCGAGAGGACCATGTTCTTGCCGATATCGTGAAGGTCGCCCAGAACGGTGCCGATCAGGACACGGCCACCACGCTTGACGTTGCTTGTCGCCAGATAAGGTTCAAGCAGCTTCAAGCCGTTATTCATGGCCCGGGCCGAGAAGAGCACTTCGGGGATAAACACAGTGCCGTCGGTAAACCGCGTACCAATCACGTCCATGGCCGGTAGCATTCCCCTGTTGAGGATATCCTGGGCTGAATATTCCTGATCAAGGAGTTCCTGCGCATGAAAGAGAATTTCTTCCTCCTCACCTTCAAGGACATCATTGGAGATCTGTTCGAACGCTTCCTCGACACCCGTTTCGGTGATGGTTTCTTCCGTTGATTGGGGCGCTTCAGGTTCTTTCGCCGGCCCCATGGCGGCCTGACCGATGGAGCGGTCACCGCTGGCCTTAAGTGGTAGCCTGCCCTCCCTTTCAATGCGATCACCAATATATAAGAGTCGGTCGAAATCGGCGTCGGGGGGTGTCGTGTCGCCGATCGAGGCAATGAAATGGTGCCCTGGCGCAATGTTCTTAAAGAGATTATCCATGTAATCCTCGAGGTCTTCGCGCCTCGAGGATTTCTCCAGCAAGAGGGTCTCGGGAATTCCACCATGGATCGTCAAATGCCCTGGCCGGCACCATTGATCGTAGTAGTCCTCGATCTTGACTTTGGTCATGGGATAGGGGGTCACGGCGTCGGCGACATCCATACCGCTGTCGATAAGTAAATCCATCAAGCCTTCGTTTTCGCCATCGGGATGGCAAATCATGGCGACGCCATTCGGCTTGAGAATTTCGGCAGCTTTTCGCGCCCAGGGTTGAAAGTATTCGGCGTAAAGCGTCGAATAGGTGATCATGTCATCGACGTTGGCCATCCACAGA